>CAJWSS010000014.1:0-18253 GCA_913045915.1 uncultured Alphaproteobacteria bacterium
TAGGGCTGGGCATGATGCTGTTTAATGCCATTTATTTTGGCATGGGGTTTTTGCGCATGGGCACCACCGGTCTTGTTGCCCAGTCACAAGGCGAAGATGCCGCCGCACAAATTGCCAGAATTATGGTGCGCGGCCTGGTTCTGGCATGTGCCATTGGTATGATCATTATTCTGGCAACTCCCGTGATCACCAGCATTGCGACAGTTGTCTTTTCTGCCAGCGAGCTTGTCGAGTCGCTGATGGTGGATTATGCCACCATCAGACTGTTTGCGGCACCGGCGGCGCTTGGCAATATGGTGGTGCTGGGCGTATTATATGGCCGTCAACAAATGTTTGGCGGCATGCTGTTATTGCTGATTGTCAATGCGATCAATCTGATACTGGATTTTGTGTTTGTTCTGGGTCTCGGCATGACGGTCAGGGGCGTTGCCTTGGCATCAGTTATCGCTCAATGGAGCGGCTTTCTATTTATGATGTGGTATATCAATAGGCCGGGCTCACCGATTGGGATCGGTCGGTTTTTGCATACCGCCCTGTTTTTATCAGCGCTTCGTGATCGCATGGCTTATCGCCGTTTTTTTGTTTTAGGACGGGATATTTTTATTAGGACAGCGCTGTTGGTTTTCTGCGAGGCTTTGGTGCTCAATCAGGCGGCAAAGCTTGGTGATCTTGACCTTGCCACATGCCAGCTTGTGCTGACTCTATTTGGTATTTTAGCCTTTGCGCTGGATGCCTTTGCTTATGCCGCCGAAGCGTTGGTGGGCGAAGCGATTGGCAAGCGTAATTCAACAGATTTACAGATTGTGATCAGACGCACCAACAGCCTTGCCGCTGGGATGGCGCTGGGCATTGCCGCTATATTATGGCTGGGTGATACGGTGATTATACGGCTATTTACCACGCAAGCGGCATTGATCGCCCACGCACAAACGCATTGGGTGTGGGCCTGCTTGCTGGCACCCGCATCATTTATGGCATTTCAGCTTGATGGTATATTTGTTGGGGCGACACGTGGTCAGGATATGCGCAATGCAATGATTTTTTCCGCAGGCGGTCTTGGGATTGCACTATTGCTGTTGGCCCCATGGGGCTTGCAAGGGTTGCTTGCCGCCTTTGTTGGCTATTTGGGGCTTCGCGGCGCCAGCCTTTGGTGGCATATTGACCGGGTATATGCACAAGCAGGCCCGCCCCTGCAACAACAATAATAGTTTGACTATTCACACCAACATCGTCTGACAGGGTAAATCATATGAATGGATTTGACAATTTTGGCCTGACCGAGGCATCTGACACAGCGCATGATCTGCATATTATAACGCCTGATCTTTATGATCGCTGGCATGCCAGCCTTGACCCGCGTCAGCAAAACTGGCTAAGCGCACAAAATTTTACCGCCAAATCCGGTGCGGCTATCTGTTTGCCGGATCATGACGGGCATATTGACCGGGCGATTGGCATTGTTGATGCCCCCTATATCTGGGATGGCGCTAAATTGTCATCTACACTGCCAAACGCGGTCTGGGACCTGCAGGTTTATGACAGTTGTATTGACCATGACCAACTCAGCGCATTGGCCCTTGGTTGGGGGTTGGCGAACTATCGTTTTGACCGGTATCGCGATCAGGCAAAAACACCACTGAACCAGCTTATATGTCCGCAAACGGTTCCTGTGTCATGGCTGAATGGCTTGCTCACCGGTACCTATCTTTGCCGGGACCTGATTAACTTACCATCAAATCACCTGACCCCAGCCGACCTTGAAACCGCGGCGCGGCAATTGGCGGCGATGCATCAAGCCACTATTACAACCTATGAGGGTGATCAGCTGGCCGCGTCATTTCCAGCGATTCATACCGTTGGCCGGGCCGCCGAAACAGGACCACGGCTGATTGATCTGCGTTGGGGCACCAGCGGACCAAAAATTACCCTGATCGGCAAAGGCATTACATTTGATTCAGGGGGGCTTGATCTAAAACCGTCAAAAGCCATGGAAATGATGAAAAAAGACATGGGCGGGGCGGCGATTGTATTGGGGCTGGCCGCGGCGCTGATGACGCATGGCACAAACATCCAGTTGCGCGTGCTGATTGCTGCTGCTGAAAATGCGGTTTCAGATAGGGCAATGCGGCCGCTTGATGTCATTGATACACGTGCTGGCATCAAGGTAGAAGTTGGCAACACTGATGCTGAAGGCCGTCTGGTTCTGGCCGATGCGCTTAATTATGCGGTTGAGGATCAGCCAGATTTTATGATTGATTTTGCCACATTGACCGGTGCGGCGCGGGTGGCGCTTGGCACCGAACTGCCGGCATTATTTGCCAATAATCAGGACACTGCCAATGGTCTTCTTGCGGCCGGCCAGAACAGCGCTGATCCGCTATGGCAACTACCGTTATTTGATGATTATGACCGTCATCTGGATGCGGGCTACGCCGCTTTATCCAGCACCGGCCTATCAGGCTATGGCGGGGCGATTACCGCGGCCTTATTTTTGCGCCGGTTTGCTGGCCGCGCCACCAATTGGGCGCATATTGACGTCATGGCATGGAATTTAGCGTCACGCCCGGGCCGCCCGAAAGGCGGCGAAGCGATGGGCCTGCGTGCGGTGTTTGACTATATCAGCACGCTAGCGGCAGATAGCTAATAGCCGCGTTGCCAGTCAACCTGATTGGCCGGGGTCTGCCCCGCCATAATAGCGGTAATGGCGGCCGCCACTTGGCGGGCCGCGGTTTCTGGATTGGTTTGCGCCGCAACATGTGGCCAGACAGTGATTTTATCATGTGACCAAAAAGCATGTGCCTCTGGCAGAGGTTCGGTTTCAAATACATCAAGAACCGCCGCCCCAACCTGCCCAGACTCAAGTGCCGCCAACAAATCTTGATCAACAATTTGCGGGCCACGCCCACCATTAATCACACAGGCCCCGGGCGCCAATTTAGCAAAAAGATCAGCATTCATAATACCGCGTGTATCTGGTGTCAGCGGCAGTACAGACACCAGAATCTGCACATCTTGGAGAAAATTATCCAGTTCATCCATGCCAGCATAGACCGCCACCGAATCAAGCTGGCGCGGGGTTCGTGCCCAGCCTTTGACCCGAAACCCAAGCGCGGCAAACCGCGCCGCAATCACCGATCCAATGGCACCAACACCCATCACCCCAACAACGCCGCCTTGGGCCGGACGTTGGGGTTTTGGCGCCCATATTTTTTGTGCTTGCTGGGCCCGGTAATACGGGCCGTCCCGCCAAAAATCGAGCGCCGCCAAAATCGCCCAATGGCTGAGCGCCGCCGACATATCTGGATCCACCAGTCGGACCAGCGGTATATCGCGCGGCACTGAGGCATCTGCCATCATATGGTCAACACCCTGACCCTGCATGATGATTCCACGTAAATCTGGCAGGGCCGCCAATCGGCCGGGTGGCGGTGCCCACACCAACGCAATATCAGCCTGCATAGCGTCATCAGACATCAAATCCACAAACGCAATCGATGGCAAATGTGGCGCCAAGCGTTGCGCCCAATCATCCCAGCTATCACCAGCGCTGTAAAAAGCAATACGGATCATAGTGACCTCCACGGCAACAAGGTGCCCGTTAAATCGCCCGCGATGCCAGCACAGTAAGCGCCGCCCGATGCAAGGCTGGGGTTGCCGCCGCCAGAATGCTGGTTGACTGACCATGCGCAATTGGCTGTCCAGCTGTATCGGTAACTGTGGCACCAGCCGCTTGCATCACGGCAACCACGGCCATGATATCATGCGGTGCCAAACTGTCTTCCATCACCAGATCAATATGACCAGCCGCCAATAACGCGTAATTGTGACAATCGCCGCCATAATTTGTCACGGCCGCCAGCGCCGCCAGTTGATTAAATCCAGCCAAACCCGATGCAGACAAAGCCAATGGCGAGGTGGTGGCAATGCGCGCGGACGGCAGATCCAGGCAATTTGATGGACGCACCATGGTCCCATTCATCTGACAAAAGGGCTGATTTTGGCCCATCACATGGCCGATATAGGTTTCTTTGAGAATCGGCATATCAATCATACCGGCACATGGCACACCATGATCGGTCACACCAACCAATGTGCCGAAAATTGGCTTGCCACTGATAAATGCTTTGGTGCCGTCAATCGGGTCAATGACCCAGCAAAAGCGCGCCGAGTCATGCCTACCAGCTGTGCCAAATTCCTCGCCCTGAATAGCGTCATCAGGAAACACCGTGGCGATCACATCGCGCAACGCGGTTTCGGTTTGTTGATCGGCAATTGTTACCGGGGAGTGATCGGCTTTTTGCGTCGTTTCAGGGTTTTGGCGGAACCAGTTGTCGATAAAAGGCCGGCTTACCTGAGGCAAGCCGGCCAGAAATTTCACCAGATCCGCAGCCGCGAGTTGAGCGACTGAGGTCACACCTGCAGGCACCATCCCTGCTGGATTAACTGCCACTTTCTGCTGCAATATCTTCTGGCGTTGGCAAGGGGGCTTGGCTGTCAGCCATGATCCGCAACCACGCCACCATATTGGCCCGGTCTTCTGGTTTTTTAAGGCCGGCAAAATTCATTTTCGTACCGCTAATATAGGCTTTTGGCTTGGCCAGAAATGCATTTAAAGACTGATAGTCCCACGCCCCACCAAATCCTGCCAGCGCTGCCGAATAAGCAAATCCATCGACGCTGGCTTTGGCCTTATTCACAATACCCCATAACGCCGGACCCACTTTATTGGCTCCGCCAGCTTCAAACACGTGGCATGCTGTGCATTTTTTGGCCAGCTTTTCACCAGCCGCCACATCAGCCGAGGCCAACAATGCCAAAATAGGCTCAGGCCCCGTATCCTGCGGCGCTGCATCAGCAACTTCAGTTGCTTCTGGCACCTCTATGACATAGGAATTTTCTGCTAATTGTTGGTCTGGCACCAAAACATGCGCGATTTGAACACCGGCCATAATCAACAATCCGGCACATAAAAAGCCCGCAAAAACCTTATTAAAGCGCAATTCATCCATGCGTCATCCCCGCTAACGGGCCCCTGAAATAATCTGAATGGGTCTTGGCCCACCCCTGTTTATATTTGACCACCACTGCCCGACGGGTTGCGGTGCGTTGGCTTGATTCATTACCCAAATTTGCGCGCTGTCTCAACCCCTTAACCGCGGGTTTATGATGATATTTTCGTTGTTTTATTTTGCGCTGGCGTCAAATTTGTGATGAATTGCCATCATCATGGCAAACAAACACAAAAAAATCATCATAATTCCGGCCCGCATGGCCGCCAGCCGCCTGCCAAATAAACCACTTGCTGATATTGCCGGAAAGCCAATGATTCAGCATGTTTGGGAACGGGCGATGGCGGCTGATTTAGCGCCAGTCTATGTTGCGACAGATGATCGCACTATTGCAGATGTGATTGAGCAGGCCGGCGGCAAAGCGGTGTTGACACGGGCTGATCATCCATCGGGGTCGGACCGGGTTTTTGAGGCTGTTGAAACAATAGACCCACAACAACAGGTTCAGCATATTTTAAATCTGCAGGGCGACTTGCCAGACATGTCAGCTGACATACCGCACCAGCTGGCCGCCACGCTTGATCAGACTGATTGTGATCTGGCCACACTTGTTACCAAGGCCAGCGCAGAAGAGGCCAGCAAGCCACAGGTTGTAAAAGCCGTTGTCAGTTGGCAAGGGCATGGGTTTGGTGAGGCCCTCTATTTTAGCCGGGCCAGTGTGCCAACTGGTGCGGCGGACAAATATCACCATATTGGTGTCTATGGGTGGCACCGGTCTGCATTAGCACGTTTTGTAACACTGCCGCCCTCACCACTTGAACTGTCGGAAAAATTAGAACAATTGCGTGCTTTAGAAGCCGGCATGCGGATTGCCGTTGCCGAAATTGACACCGCGCCGGGCGGCGTAGATACAGATGAGGATTTACAGGCCGCCAGACAGCGCCTTGCCACCTAGTAACGCGGCTAGACTGGCTATATTGAACTGGCCATATTTTATGGGCCATAAAGGTAAAACACATACTTGACGATGGCTTCCTACATTAGGATAACCACATTACCTTAACCAAAGGGACATATCGTGTCAGACGCATCACATAAAATTGCTTTTCAAGGTGTGCCGGGGGCCTATTCGCATATGGCCTGTCAGGCTGTAAAACCGGATATGGATGCCGTTGCCTGTGCCTCGTTTGAAGACATGCTCAGCGCGGTTCAGGACGGGCGTGCCGCCTTGGCCATGGTGCCGGTAGAAAATTCGACAGCCGGCCGGGTGGCTGATATTCATCATCTGCTACCAGAATCAGGCTTGCATATCATTGGTGAGCATTTCCAGCGGGTAAATCACCATCTTCTGGCTCCGCGTGGCAGTCAATTAGATAAGCTGAAAACGGTGCATAGTCATGCCCAAGGGTTGGCGCAATGTCGCCAACATATCCGGAAATTGGGATTGACTCCAATTATGCACGCAGATACCGCCGGCGCGGCCAAAGATGTAGCCGCAATGGGCGACCCTACGGTGGCCGCTGTGGCCTCGCGATTGGCCGCAGAAATCTACGATCTGGATATTATGATCGACTCGCTAGAGGATGACAAAAAAAACACCACACGCTTTTTGATTATGGCGGCAGACCCCATCATACCCAAAATCAGCGATGTGCCAATGATCACCACTCTGGTGTTTAAACTGCGCAGTGTACCCGCGGCCTTGTATAAAGCACTTGGCGGGTTTGCGACCAATAGTATCAATCTGACCAAGCTTGAATCCTACATGCGCCCGGGGGTCAGCGAACGCGTGCAGTTCTATATGGATGTTGAAGGCCATATTGATGCACCCGCCATGGTGCATGCGATGGAAGAATTGCGGTTTTATTGCATGAAGGACGAAGTCAAAGTCCTTGGCACCTATGCCGCAAGCCCAGACCGCCATCAGCAAAGCTAACCCAGCGATTGACGCCAGCCCGGTTGTATAAAAAGCTGATAAAATACTTGTCGTATAGGCTGGTTTGTTTCATACAAGACAAAGGAAGTCTGGGTAGACATATTCCCTGCCAACCCGGTCAGGTCCGAGAGGAAGCAGCCGCAGTAGGATGTTTATGGGTTGCCCAGTCTTCCGCTTAATTATTGCCTCCGGGCCTGATCAATGGTCTGCGAACATATGTTTGCTTTGGTGATCTTGCGATAAGGTGTGTATTGTCAAATGAACGACACCGCCCAACAAACATATCGTGTGCTGGCGCGCAAATATCGTCCCGAAACATTTTCTGAATTGATCGGGCAAGAGGCGCTTGTGCGTACGTTAAGCAATGCTCTGACATTGGGCCGGTTGGCGCATGCCTTTGTTTTGACTGGGGTGCGCGGCATTGGCAAAACCTCAACAGCGCGGCTTTTAGCAAAGGGGTTGAACTGTATTGGCGCCGATGGCAATGGGGGCCCCACGCTCGAACCTTGTGGCCAGTGTGAGCCTTGTCAGGCCATTACCAGCGGACGTCATGTCGATGTTATGGAAATGGATGCGGCCAGCCATACAGGCGTTGATGATGCCCGCGAGATCATTGAGGGCGTCGGCTATCGGCCAGTTTCAGCACGCTATAAAATTTACATCATTGATGAAGTACATATGATGTCAAAAAACGCGTTCAACGCCTTATTGAAGACGTTGGAAGAACCGCCTGATGCGGTGAAATTTATTTTTGCCACAACCGAAATCCGCAAAGTGCCGGTCACCATTTTATCAAGGTGCCAGCGCTATGATTTGCGGCGTGTACCAGCGGTGATGCTGGCTGATCATCTTGCCTCAATTTGTGCAAAAGAGGCCATCGAGGCACGGCCTGAAGCGCTGGCTATGATCGCACGCGCTGGCGAAGGGTCGGTACGTGATGCCCTATCACTTTTGGATCAGGCCGCCGCCATGACAGGCGATGCACTCACCCCAGAGCTGGTCGCCGATATGTTAGGGCGGCCGGGCCGCGCTGAGTCACAAGCTGTGTTAACAGCCGCATTAGCTGGCGATACCACCACCGCATTAACCGCCTTTGCCAAGGCTTATGCGCGGGGTGCCGAACCTGAAATGCTGGTGGCCGATTTACTTGATCTGATACATCTTGCCAGCATGCACGCCGCAGGGGCGCCATCAGACGATCTGATTGACAGCGACAAACAAACCGTGCGTGATCTTGCCGATTTTGGCATTGCGCGGCTTGGGCGGGCGTGGCAATTATTGCTGAAAGGCCATGGCGAAGTGACGCAGGCACCGGATGCCGCGGCAAGTTGTGAAATGCTGATTATCCGTCTGGCGCACGCCGCGCTGATGCCAACCCCCGGCGATATTTTACAAAAACTGCCCACAGCATCGCCGCCAAGCCCGGCCCCTAACGCATCGCCATCTGCACCGCCGCCCACCGCGCCGCCAACACCAGAACCACCGCTTGCATCGGCACCAGAGCCGGCCACCCATGAACGCACCCACACCGCGGCAACCACGCCCGCCACAGCACCGGTACAGGCAGGCCCAGCGGCAAGCCATACTGCCGATCAACCAGAGATGCCGCAAAGCCTGACTGAAATCGTGGCGTTGGCCGAAGCCAATAATGAAATGTTGCTCGCCGCGCGCATCCGCACGCATGTGCGGCTTGTCGGGTTACAGCCCGGGCGTTTAGACATTGCTTTGACCGGTAACGCCCCCGACACATTGGCAGGCGAGCTTGCCAAACAATTGGGGCAGTGGACCGGTCAAAGATGGCTGGTGTCACTATCCGACAAGCAAGGGGCCAAGACACTGGCTGAAGACGCCGCTGAAGCGGCGGCAAAAATCCATGATGCCATCGCCATGGACCCACTTGTTACCAAAATTATGGAGGTGTTCCCCGGCGCCACAATCGACGCCATTACACCTGCCACCAGCCCAGACACAACAGCACAAAATGCTGATGATACGACCGCTATCGATGATGAGGAGATGTCAGGATGATGCGCAATATGGCCGGCATGATGAAGAAGGTGCAGGATATGCAGGCCCGTCTGGAAAATTTGCAGACCGAGCTTGACGCACAGCATTTTTCGGCCAGTGCCGGTAATGATTATGTCACGGCGACAGTGACCGGTAGCGGGGCCTTGCACGCCATTAAGATTGACCCGCGCGTGATTGACCCGGATGACCCAGAGATGCTTGAGGATCTGATTTGCCTTGCCACCCGCAATGCCCAGGCCGCCGCCAGTGCGGAAAAAGCCCGGTTGCTAAAAGACATCACTGGTGGCTTGCCATTGCCGCCGGGTATGAATTTACCCTTCTGATATGCATGCATCGCTTGATCAATTGATCCGCAAACTAGCGCGCCTACCGGGGCTGGGGCCACGTTCGGCACGCCGTGCGGTGTTATATTTATTGAAAAACCGGGACCGGTTGATGGTGCCATTGGCACAGGATTTATTTGATGTCGCCAGTCAGACACGGGCCTGCGCCGCATGCGGCAATCTAGATCATGGAGACAAATGCAGCATTTGCCTTGATCCACAACGCGACCATAGCTGTATTTGTGTGGTCGAGGATGTTGGCGATTTATGGGCGATGGAACGTGCCGCGGTTTACCGGGGCGTCTATCATATTTTGGGTGGCACCTTGAGTGCGCTTGACGGGCGCGGCCCGGATGATTTGCATATTGATAAATTGGTGCGCCGCGCCAGCGAGGGGACGGCGACAGAAGTGATTTTGGCTTTGTCTGCTACCGTTGATGGACAGACCACCGCGCATTATATCGCTGAAAGACTGGCATCAACCCGCGTTGAAGTGACACGATTGGCACATGGTGTTCCGGTTGGTGGCGAGCTTGATTATCTGGATGATGGCACGCTTGCCCAAGCCCTCAAAGCCCGTGCCAAATTAGTGTCTTAGTGACCTAGCCAAGCAAATCCTGTTGGGATTTTACCGACACGTGATCTGATGATCTTGCCGAAGGTGTAGCCGGAGATGTGACCGGCGCCGCATCCATTACCTCTATTTCAGCGATTTTGTCGCCGCGCGCGGTAATTTTGCGCGTTGAGGTTTGAATATCGGTAATATCACGTTCAGCTTGACTGAAATGGGTGGCCAATTTATTCACCCGTTCGTCAAGCCGGTTGACATCCTGCATCATCAAATCAACCTGTGTTTGAATTAAGCCAGCCGCTTCATGCATGCGGGCGTCCCGCAAAATCGCTCGTACCGTATGTAATATCAGCATCAAATTATCTGGCCCGGCCATATAGACATGCGCGCGGCGACTGGCTTCAACCAGCTTGGGCAATTGAATATTGATTTCGGCATAGACCGATTCGGACGGCAAAAACAAAATCGCACTTTCGGCAGTTTCGCCGGGGATAATATATTTCCCAGCAATATCAGAAATATGTTTCTTTACATCCGCCTCTAGCCGGCGCCGCGCCGCATCTTTGGCGGTATCATCACTTGCCGCGACAAGCTGGCGATATGATTCAAGGGGAAATTTTGAATCAATGGCAATCGGTCCCGGCGGGTTTGGCAATTTCAAAAGACAATCAACACGGCGGCCATTGCTTAATGTCACCTGAAAATCATAAGCGCTATCCGGCAATGCATCACGCACCAGATTTTCCAACTGCACTTCACCAAAGCTGCCGCGCGCCTGTTTGTTTGACAGAATATTTTGTAGTTGTGACACTTGGCCGGTTAAGGTCGAAATATGCGCATTGGCCTCGGTAATGACCGCCAGTTTTTCCGCCATGCTGGTAAGCGATTTTGTGGTGCGGTCATTCTGGTCTCGCAGTGATTGTTCAAGACGCGTACCTAGCCGCCCCTCGCTTTGTGCCATTTGATCGGCAATTAGATTTTGCAACGCCCCCGATTGGCTCGATATCTGCGCCAACTGACCGCGTAATTCAGCCAAATCCGCACTGCCGCCCGGTTGCCGGTTACGAAGTGACAGCAACAGCAAGCCAATCATCACAATCAGCGCGGCCAGCAAGCCGATTTCAAACGACGTCATCCGTGCGATCCTTTGTGCCATTCGGGCCGTCAGACCCGTGTCCTGATGCTAATGTGACACGCAATCGGCTTGACTGCAACGGCACCATCTTCTAATGCAGGAGAAGCGCTCGTCATTAATTTAGTTATGCCCGCAGGACCGCCCCCATGCCAGCCGCCGCCAAACTCATCCCGATTGTCAAAATTCCTGATCCGATTTTGCGCCAGATTGCCCAGCCTGTTGACGAAATCACCGATGGTGTGCGCCAGCTACTTGATGATATGGCGGCAACTATGTATGACGCGCCGGGCATCGGCCTTGCCGCACCACAAATCAATGTCAGTCAACGCCTGGTGGTGATCGATTGTGGCAAAGACGATGCACCGGAACTCTATAAAATGGTGAATCCAGAAATCATTGCGCTGTCAGAGGAACAAGCTGTTTTGGAAGAAGGCTGTCTTTCAATTCCAGACCAAACGGCCGAAGTCACACGGCCAGCCGAAGTATCGATCAGATATCTTGACGAAACCGGCACCAGCCAGACATTGACCGCTGACGGGTTATTAGCCGCCTGCATTCAGCATGAAATTGATCATTTGAATGGTGTCTTATTTATTGATCATATTTCCCGCCTGAAACGCGATATGATCACACGCCGGGTGATGAAAGAATTGCGCCAAACGACAGCTTCATAGCCATCACCACCAAGGGGGGTTCAATGCCGCGCTATCGGATTGTGTTTATGGGCAGCCCGGATTTTGCTATCCCGGCATTGCAAACACTGGCCAAAACACATGATATCTGCGCGGTATATACCCAGCCCGCCAAGCCGGCAGGGCGCGGCATGAAGCCAACACCCGTACCGGTCGCCGCCTATGCCGCCAACATGTCAATGGCATTATTTTCGCCAGCTTCGCTAAAACCTGATGATGTCCAGCAACAGCTTGCCGCGCATAACGCTGACCTGTTTGTCGTTGTTGCCTATGGGTTGCTATTACCAAACACCGTTTTGAGCCTGCCAAAACTGGGCTGTATCAATGGTCACGCATCCTTATTGCCGCGGTGGCGCGGCGCGGCGCCCATCCAGCGCGCACTTGCCGCCGGCGATACTGAAACAGGCATTTCAGCCATGCTGATGGATGAGGGGCTGGATACAGGCAAAGTGCTGATGCGGCGTTCATGCAGAATTGACCCGGCTGAGACCGCCGGTAGCCTGCATGACAAGCTGGCCACACTGAATGCCGAGACACTTGATGACGCGGTCAGGGATATCGTCAATTTGTTGGCAACAGCAGAACCCCAAGATGACAGTCAGGCCCTATATGCCGCAAAAATTTCACCGCAAGAGGCGGAAATTGACTGGGCCTTGGATACCGCCAAGCTTGACCGCCATATCCGTGCGTTCACGCCTTTTCCCGGGGCATGGTGTCATGGGCCAAAGGGCCGGCTCCGCATTTTACGGGCCCGGCCCACAGATCTAGCGCGCCCAGCTGATGCCCCGGCCGGTAGCATAGCCGGCGTCAGCAAAGCCGCCTTGCATGTCAGCACAGGTGATGGTGTTATGGCGATTGAACAGCTACAGCCAGCCGGCAAAAAACCCATGCATGTGGCTGATTTTTTAAATGGGCATAAGCTGGTTGCTGGCCAGATGTTGGCCGAATCGAGCGCATAACCAAAATCATGACCAAACGAATCTTGATTACAATTGAATATGATGGCGGCCCATTTGTTGGCTGGCAACGTCAGGATAACGGTGATTCAGTTCAAGCGGCCATAGAAGAAGCCGCCGCAGCCTTTATCGGTACCCCGACGGCAGTTACCGGGGCCGGACGTACCGATTCTGGTGTGCATGCCACCGGTCAGGTTGCGCATCTGGATGTGCCGGACAAGTTTGATGCCAATCGGGTCATGCACGCATTGAATGCCCATCTTGGTGAAGTGCCGGTCACCATTCACCATGCCCGCGAGGTCCCGGCCGCACTCCATGCCAGATTTTCAGCAACCGGGCGGCGCTATCTGTATCGTATTTTGCCGCAACGGCAAAAACCTGCGCTTGATCTGGGGCGGGTATGGCATCATCGCCACCCGCTTGATGGCGAGCGTATGCATAAGGCGGCGCAATATCTTGTTGGCCGGCATGATTTCACCAGCTTTCGGGCCAGCCAATGTCAGGCAGACTCAGCTCTGCGAACACTTGATAAATTGACGGTTGAGCAGGTGGGGGACGAGATTCATATCCGCGCTGAAGCCCGTTCATTTCTGCATCATCAGGTGCGCAATATTACCGGCACATTGGCACTTGTCGGGACCGGCAAATGGGACGCTATGGATGTGCAACATGCCCTTGCCGCCTGCGATCGGGCCGCCGCTGGGCCAACCGCACCGCCATGGGGGCTCTATCTTGTTGGGGTCGATTATGCCGATCTAGGGCAGGGCGCGGCTTTGCACGGCAAATAATAGCGTCACATCCACCGTCATCGACAAACCGACAAGCGCGGCGGCCAGAAACCCGCCTTTTCCGATAACATCTCGGCCAATCCGCCACATCCAGTAACAGGTCCAAACGGCCAGTGGCAAAATCAGCAACAAAATCGTGTGGTCGGATGTCAAAATCACCAGATTTTGAATGAGCCCGCCAAACAGCTGTTGCACATTTTCAATCCATAAAAATGGCACGGCAAAGGGTAGAAATTTTTGCGGCCTGCCAATCGCACGTAAAATCATATGCATCAATAAAAGCATCAGCACAACGCCGATAAATTGCGCGATAAAGGTGGCGGCAAATAATGACAGGCTGGACCCAACGCCGGGATAAATCGTAACCAAAAAAGTAAAAATCATACCGGCGCCAATGGCCTGCCAGAGCGCCGCCGCATCCGCACCAAAACTGCCCGCTAATGGTTGCCGGCCAGCCATAACCCGCAGGCTGTCAGCAATTTTCCCAAGCAAGATTTGTGGCGACAAGCCAGATGATGCAGACATTAGCGCGGTACCTCAAAAAAACGTGTCAACATAGCCAGATAAATCGCCGTCAATTGATCAATATCATCAATTGACACATGTTCATCAACCTTATGCATGGTCTGGCCCACCAGACCGAATTCAGCAACCGGACATAAATGCGTGATAAAGCGGGCATCAGATGTACCGCCGCTTGTCGATAATTCAGCATTTTTGCCAGTCACCTCGGTGATGGCGGCCTGCATCAAATCAGTCAGCGGCCCGGCCGGCGTCACAAAGGGCTCGGCTGACACCCGCCAATCCGCCTGCCAGTTCCCGCCAATCCGGTTGAAATGTTCTTCCAGCCAGCCGATCAAATCATCAGCCTTATGTTCAGTATTAAATCTGATATTGAAACGCGCTGACACCGTTGCTGGAATCACATTGCCAGCCGCATTGCCGGTATCAATCGACGTAATATGCGCTGTCGACGCATCGAAATAATCATTGCCGCCATCCAGCGTGACGCCATTGACCGGGGCCAACATCGCCAACAGCCGTACAATCGGATTATCGGCCAGATGCGGATAGGCCACATGGCCTTGAACGCCGTCAACTGTCAGCTGGCAAGATAAACTGCCGCGCCGTCCGTTTTTAATGACATCGCCAAGCCGATCAGGATTGGTTGGTTCGCCAACAACGCATACATCTGGCAGATGATCATGCGCGCGCATCCATTCAACCATCTTCACGGTGCCATAATCTGCATCACCTTCTTCATCACCGGTGATAATCAGGCTAATCGATCCATCTGGGTGACATTCAACAAACTGGCGTACCGCGCCAACAAAGGCAGCAATGCCCCCTTTCATATCGGCCGCACCACGACCAAATAACTTGCCATCTTCCAAAGCGCCGCTAAATGGCGCGTGGCGCCAAGCGCTGGCATCACCAACCGGCACAACATCGGTATGACCAGCAAAGGCAAAATGCGGTGCGCCATGCCCGCGTCTGGCAAATAAATTTTCGATTCGGGCAGACCCCTCGCCAAATGGCAACCGCGTACATTCAAAGCCAAGGGAGCCAAGTTCTTTTGCCAGAAGGGACAACGCGCCGCCCTCGGCCGGCGTCACTGACTCACAGCGAATAAGGCGGGCGGCTAAATCAACAGCATAGGACGGGGCGGTCATTAATCTCGAAGCAAATCATTAACAGATGTTTTGGCGCGGGTTTTTTCATCAACTTTTTTGATGATGACAGCACAAGATAAAGCGGGTCCCGGGCTACCATCAGCCAGCGGTTTGCCCGGCAAACTGCCCGGCACCACTACAGAATAGGCCGGTACGCGCCCAATGTGAATTTCACCAGTTTCACGATCAACAATTTTTGTCGAGGCGCCAATGAATACACCCATCGACAACACCGCGCCTTGTTCAACAACAACCCCTTCAACGACTTCTGAACGTGCGCCGATAAAACAATCATCTTCAATAATGACCGGGCCTGCCTGAAGCGGTTCTAAAACACCGCCAATACCAGCACCCCCAGATAGATGCACATTTTTACCAATCTGCGCACAAGATCCGACCGTCGCCCATGTATCAACCATTGTGCCGCGATCAACATAGGCACCCAAATTAATAAAACCGGGCATAATCACCACGCCGGGCGCAACATAGGCGGAATGACGGACCACACATCCCGGCACCGCGCGAAACCCAGCTTCACGAAAGCGGGCTTCATCCCAGCCACTAAATTTCGGTGCAACCTTATCCCACCATGCTGACTCGCCTGCACCCGCATAGATCGTACCGTTGGGAATGAGTTGCATATCATTCAACCTGAACGATAAGAGTACAGCTTTTTTCAACCATTGGTTTACGGCCCACTGATGATTGCCGGTTGGCTCGGCAACCCGGGCCTTGCCGCTATCAAGCAGGTTGAGCGCCTCGACAACAGCGTCACGCACGGCACCTTTGGTGTCGGCATTTACCGCATCACGGTTATCCCACGCGGTATTGATTTCAGTTTCGAGTTGGGCCAAATCCATTTTTATCTCCTGCTTGTCCGGCACTAGATGATCGTTATAGCCGATGTGGTGTCATACCGCCAAAAAAACAATGGCTATCTGGGTGATACCAGATTTTACTGATAGTATTACGCCGCAACCGCAGCCAAAAACCCTTTCAGATCATCAGCACGATAATGCACATAATCTGAATCTGCACCGCGGGTCGCCCATTCTATATCACTATCGAGCCACACGGTCCGCATGCCAAGTGCGGCGGCTGGTTGTAGGTTGCGCGCCATGTCTTCAATCATCACCGCGCCGGTTGGATCAATACCGGTTTTTTTCATAAATTGGTCAAAGGCATGCTGTTCCGGCTTGGGGATATAATCAGCCGCCACAATATCAAAAATCTGGTCAAAATGATGGCGGATGCCAAACGCGTTGAGGACATTTTCCGCATGCGGGACGGTGCCGTTTGTAAAAATATGTTTTTTGCCGGGCAGTGCGCCAATCATCTGGTCAAGTTCCTGATCCAACGGCATATCGCTAAGATCAATATCATGTACAAAATTCAAATAACTGTCCGGGCAGATGGCTTCTTCGGTCATCATCCCGCGCATTGTGGTGCCATAGCGATGGAATAGATCCTTTTGGATGACGCGGGCTTCGTCATGCGGCACCAGATAATGGTTCGCGACAAATTCGGTGATACGCACGGCCACCCGCAAAAACAAATTTGTGCGCGCCGGGTAGATGGTATTGTCTAAATCAAAAATCCAGTCATTGATCATGCTGGTTGGAAAATCTTTTATGGGCGCAATCGGATGCGTCATGACAATTCCTCATCGGCTTTGATCATGGTGCCCATACCATGTTCGGTAAATAATTCTACAAGTAGCGCATGTGGGGCACGCCCGTCCATGATCACCGCGGCTTCGGCCCCGCCCCGCACAGCATCAACGCAGGTTTCAACTTTCGGGATCATCCCGCCTTTCACCGTCCCGTCTTTGATCAACGCTTCCGCCTCGCTCACCGTCAATGCCGGGATCAGCACGCCATTTTTGTCCAGCACACCCGCCACATCGGTAAGCATCAGCATTCTGGTGGCATGAAGCGCCGCGGCAATAGCACCCGCCGCCGTATCGGCATTGATATTGTAGGTCTTGCCATCATCACCTCGGCCAACCGGGGCAACAACCGGGATCAAATGATGCTGCATTAACGCATCCAGCACAGTGACATCAATAGCAGATGGCTCGCCAACAAATCCAAGATCAATCGCATCTTGAATGGCGCTGTCTGCCTGTTTTGCCGTCGCCATCAGCTTGCGCGCTGTAATCAGACCGCCATCTTTGCCAGACACGCCAACCGCACGACCACCCGCACCAGCCACCGCCGCAACAAGCGCCTTGTTAATGCCGCCAGCCAGCACCATTTCAACGACCGAAATTGTCGCTTCGTCTGTTACCCGCAAGCCATCAATGAAATTGGATTCAATTTTTAATCTGTCGAGCATCTCGCCAATTTGTGGGCCACCACCATGCACCACAACTGGGCGCGCACCAACCTGGTCTAACAGCGCGATATCAGATGCAAATGCCGCAACATAATCGGGCTTACCCATGGCATGCCCACCAAATTTGACCAAGATGGTTTTGCCCGAATAGCGGCGCATAAACGGCAACGCCTCGACAAGCATGCCGGTTTTCATCATCAGATTTTGATGTGTTTGTTCATCTGTCGTGGTCATGACTTACGCCTTTTTATTTACTGCCAATTGATGCCCCGCATGCAACGCAACTGGCTGATTATCGGCAATCCACGCGATAGCGCAAGTGCCGATCATTTTATTGCCAGTTACGCTGTGCTTGTATCGGTGGATTTCGGGGCGGCAAACCCCGCCATATGCGCCCGCAAATATTCGATGCCATCCTTGGTTTCTGATGAGGTTACAAATATTTCCGGGTAAGCGGCGACATGGCGGCTGATTTTAATATTCGTGTCTTTAATGATTTTGTCGATTTGTGTTGGCTTTAATTTATCCGATTTTGTTAACACCACCGCCCATGACACCGCCGCATCATCAAGCAACTGCATGATATCCTCGTCCGAACGGCCAACCCCGCGGCGGCTGTCAATCAGCAAAAACACGCGCTGGAGCGAGGGCCGCCCCGCCAGAAATTTGCGGGTCAGTCCGGTCCAAGCCTTGATGTCTGTCTTTGGCGCCGCCGCATAGCCATACCCCGGCAGATCAACCAACTGCAATCGGTCTGCCAGATTAAAAAAAATCAATTGACGGGTCCGGCCCGGCGTTTGTGACG
>CAJWSS010000015.1:0-17788 GCA_913045915.1 uncultured Alphaproteobacteria bacterium
TGTATGCGTCGGGGCCGTGTCTTGCGCGCTTTTCTGGCAATTCGAACCGATCTTGACCCGCACATCCTCCAATTTGGTGGACCAAAGAAAGGGGCAAGGCGCACATCTCAATGACCAAATACTCAGCCGATACCCTACTATTATTCGCGAAATGCCGCAACCTTGCCGAAATTAGGCCTGAGAACAAGGTTTGGTAAAAAAAGATGAATTGAATTATCACACATAAGCTTTCTGTCACACAGTGTGACAGAAACGTAACTTTTCTTACATAAATTATTGTTTTTATTTGTTAATCAATGCAATCCATCATCGGAGCAACACACAACCGGCGGTCAATGATGTTTTGTTGATGCGTCATAATCTGAAAAACAGGCCTCTTATCACATGTCTGTGTCTAGTCATTTGCCGCTTGTCGCCAAGCATTAGGGCTTATATTCAATCGTTTCATAACCATCGGCTGTCCAGCCCAGAATGCCCCCGTTCAAATGCGTTACATGCGAAAACCCAAGCTGTTCAATCAACGCCGTGCCAAGATTTGTCGTGCGGGCCCCCGTCCGGCAATAGAGGAAAACAGGCGTATCTGGCGCGGGCACCACTGCCATGAATTTTTGCTGAAAATCAGGGTGCAAACTGCCATTTGCTTCAAAAGCGGTGATGGTTTCAGCGCCCTCAATTACACCTGTTTGCGCCCATTCTTCAGGGCGGCGGATGTCCACTATGATCACCCCATCTTTTTGCGCCTGTAACAAATCTGCCGGGGTTGCTTGGCCCAATGTCACGGGCATTGTCACAGCCAGCAATTCAATATCAAACACCAAAGTCGCATGTGGCGGGATCACGTCACCAGCACCAGCCGCGCCATAGCCAAGGTCTGCTGGAATCGTCAACCGCCGCTTTTCACCAACTTTCATGCCAGCAACACCTTGTTCCCACCCTTGGATGACCTGCCCCGCCCCAATGGTAAAGCTAAAGGGCTGGCCTCTGGGTTTAGAGGCATCAAATACCGTGTCATCAGTCAAGCGCCCTTCATAATGAACGGTCACACGTTGCCCATTTTCGGCAACATCACCATCGCCTTCCTGCATCACTTCAATTTTCAATTCATCAGCCATCGCCAAAGTCCCCATGATGGAAAAAGCCAGCATTGTCAGGCTCACACACCATTTTTTCATTTAACAGTCTCCGTTGAACGAAGGTGATCATTACACTGAAACGCCATCGACTGAAAGCGTCTCTACAACATTAAAAACGGATTACGCGCCGCAGGATCGCTGACTTCAACAATAAACGCATCTGGATCTTGGGCCAATTCACGGTCCAATCGGGCCTTGGCGGCGTCTGCATCCACCCACGGGGTACTGGTGATCACCTGCCAATCGTAAACGCCATCAAAGCCGAGGCTACGGGCCAAAATCTGGTGGCGGCCATCACGCGCATCAATATGTAAAAAAATTGCCCCTGCATCGGCGTCACCGCGATGCACAAGAACGCAATCAATCATCTCTTTATCTGCACAGCGCAGGGCCGCGCTCACCAAGATTGCTGATTTCACTCTTGTCATGACAGCCTCATAGGATCAATGCCAGAAAAAGGCTAGGCGCCGTATGTGACACCCAAGATCTGCAAAAAAAATCAAAAATCTGTACACCGGCCTTTTTGTTCCCAATCGCCATATCTGGTTGGCTCAGGGCCTTTCGGGCCATAAAATTCCGGCGGCGATCCCTCACCCAAGGCCGGCACGTCCGGGTCTTGGTCGGCTTTTTGCAGATCGGTAGGCTGGCCTAATGATGGCTTTTTCTTGTCACTCTTCATAATTCTGTATATGCCCCTTGGCATAGATAAAAACAAGGCATGGGCGATTGCCGCCGCCACGGCCCGCATGCCAAAATCCAGTGAAGACCCTTTTTTACGGAATGATGACGATGGCTAAACCCGCTGATCACAAGGACAATGTCACAAAATTAGACAAACCTGTGTTGAGCCTGAAAACACCATCCAGACGGCCAGCCAGCCCGCGCCCCAAAACCAAATCAGACGCGCGTAAATCGCACCAAGACAAGCCAAATCAGGCCACCCGGCATGCCACCAAACCACATAGCGAAAGCCGCGGTCCAGCGGGCAAAAACCCAAATGCGGGTACAGCTAAAAATGCCGCCGCCAACACCTTGCAAAGCCGTAAAATTGTTTTTGATATTTTGACATCTGTTGAGGATGGAACCCAACTTGACAAAGCGCTTGCCGCACATGCTGACATCGCCAAATTGGACGGTCGCGACCGCCGATTTGTGCAATTATTGGCCACCACATATTTACGCCGGCGCGGGCAGATTGAAAAAATTCTCTCGCCGTTAATGACTCGCCGCCCGTTTGGTGCGCAGGCATCAGCCAATATCATTCTGGGCATGGGCGCCGCCCAATTGCTATTTTTGAAAACCGGCGCGCATGCGGCTGTTGACAGCACCGTTGAATTGATGCGGCAAGCTGGTTTTGAGAGATTATGCGGCCTTGCCAATGCGGTGATGCGGCGCCTTACGCGCGATGGGGAAACCCTATTAGCCACCACGCATGACGCGGAAAATTTGCCAGACTGGTTGCGGCGAAGCTGGCAACATTATTGGGGTGACGCGGCAACAAACACCATTGCCGGCCTAGCCATGTTGCCCCCACCGT
Source organism: uncultured Alphaproteobacteria bacterium (assembly GCA_913045915.1). Lineage (GTDB taxonomy): Bacteria > Pseudomonadota > Alphaproteobacteria > Puniceispirillales > Puniceispirillaceae > UBA3439. The sequence continues at coordinate 2,671 of CAJWSS010000015.1, forward strand.
TGGATATTTCTGTCGCCAAAGACGCCGCGGCTTGGGCACAAAAGCTTGACGGGCAGGTCCTCGATGGGCTTACCCTACGCCGAGAATTTGATGGCGACCCCGCACAGCTTGCCGGGTTTGCTGATGGGGCGTGGTGGGTACAGGACGCCGCCGCCGCGATACCAGCCCGCCTGCTTGGCCAGCTTGACGGCAAACAAGTGATTGATCTTTGTGCCGCACCGGGCGGCAAAACCGCCCAGCTCATTGCCGCCGGGGCAAGCGTTACCGCTATTGACAGCAACCGCAAGCGACTAGACAGATTGCGGCGTAATTTGAAACGGCTGAATATGCCGGCCAAGCTGGTCTTGTCTGACGGGCGCAAGTTTGTTCCCGATGCACCAGTTGATGCCATTTTGCTTGATGCACCCTGTTCTGCCACCGGCACCATACGCCGCCGCCCAGATATTTTGGGACGCCGCAGCAGTGCCGATATAACCAGCCTTCAAACCATTCAATGGGAACTGGCCACGACGGCACTTGGTTGGCTCAAACCTGGGGGACAGATGATTTATGCCACCTGTTCGCTACAGCCTGAAGAAGGCGAAGATATTATTTCGGCCATTATGGATGCGGCAGATGGCCGTTATGCCCTTAGCCCAATTACCCCTAAAGATGCTGGTCTGTTTGCCAGATCAGTCACCGAGACGGGCTGTTTGCGGATCTTGCCAAGCGCCTATGAAGACATCGGTGGCGTTGATGGCTTTTTTGTCGCACGGTTAACGTCTGTAACATAAGATAGACAGGCGCATGACAACCATAAAAGGCGCGGCCATATAACACGGGCAACAGCAAGATTTATGACCTTGAAACACAGAACCGGTAACGTCTGGCGGATCGGACAGTTTGAACAACTGTTCCGCAGAACCAGCTTGTTCAACTGGTCACTGGCCAGTCGCCCATCGCCCAGAATTTCCCATGTGGTGGCAGATTACTGGCGCGGCTCTGCCAGTCTTGGGTCGCGGATCATGACCAGCAGCACCAATTGGCGGAATGACAGCCGGGGCTTTGATAAATTTGAATGGTTACGTGATCTTCGCGCGTTTGGTGGCAGCCAGGCACGTAGCCGGGCGCGGCAATTTATTGACAGTTGGATTGAAGACAACAGCAACTGGCGCGCGCCGAGCTGGCAACCTGATATCATGGGGCAACGCATAGCCAATTTGATTTTCTGCTACGATTGGTACGCCCCTTCCGCCCCGGAAGAATTTCAAGCCAAACTGGCACGCACAATCGCACTGCAGGCGCGGTGTTTGGCCTTGGATTGGCCGCGGCTTTATGACCAAACCGCGCAACTCACCGCCTTAAAGGGGCTTTTTGTCGGACAGTCAGCACTTGGCGCGACACCCAAAGATTTGGCCGCACTCCTCGATTTGGCTTTGCCACTTATCGATCACGTCACCTTTGATGATGGCGGACATAAAAGCCGCATGCCCGACATACATCTAAAACTGATGCGCGACCTTGTTGAAATCCGCAACGCCGCATCGTCATCCGGCATCGACACCATGTCCAAGCTCGACAAGAAAATTAACCAAATGGCGGCGGTTAGCCGCATGTGGCGGCATGCTGACGGCCAGTTTGCACGGTTTAACGGGGCTGGCATGATGGCCATCGAAATGATCGAAGAAACGCTGGCGCGCGCCGGACAGCGTGGCAAAGTTCTGCAACAAGCCCCCTATAGCGGTTTTGTGAGATTTTCATCAGGTCGATCGACCGTCATCATGGACTCAGGATCACCGCAAACCAGCGCCGCAGTGACCGGATATGGCACCTTGGCGTTTGAATTTGGAGTTGGCCAGAATTTACTGGTGGTCAACCCCGGGCAAACCGCTACCGATCCAAATTTGCAACGATTGCTATGCTCAACAAAGGCGCATTCCACGCTCAGCATAGATGGGCAGGATTCGTCGAATCCCGGCGAAAACCGTCTTGCCAAATTATCCAATGTTGAAATTGGACCAGCAGAGGGCGGCGTGTTGGCCGTGGCAACGCATGATGGCTATGAACCATCGCATGGCATATTGCATCATCGCCATTTATTTTTAGCGACCGGTGGGGGCAATTTACGCGGTGCTGATATTCTCGAATATACCGGGGCGCCGGGCGAAATACCCCGCCTCGCCGTGGTGCGGTTTCATCTGCATCCCCGGGTGACGGCGGCGATGTTACGCGACCAGCGCGTGTTGCTGAAAATCCGCGGCAACCGGGCCGGCTGGGTGTTTCGTTCAAATGCCGCGACCACGCTCGATAATTCGTTATTTTTTGATGGGCCGAATCGCATGAATTGCCAGCAAATTGTGGTGAATTTGGCGCTTGCCGACCTGCGCGCTGTTGGCAGTGCAACGGTTAAATGGGCGTTCACGCGGTCAGACGCGGACTAGCCCAGATCTAACAGCCATGCTAAGTGACAGCTGCAGTGCGCATGGTGGCGGTAGATTATGACAAAGATACAGCGAAACAGCAAAACCCCTAAAGATTTTGGGTCTGCGCCACAACGCCCGCTATCACTTGCCGCATGTAGCCGCGTTTGGGCAAAAATTGGGATCTTGTCATTCGGCGGGCCTGCCGCGCAAATTGCCCTCATGCACCGTGAAATTGTGACACAGAGACGCTGGCTCAGCGAACAACAATTCACCAACGCGCTCAGCTTTTGTATGTTGTTGCCGGGGCCAGAAGCGATGCAGCTCGCCACCTATTCTGGCTGGCGGCTTCATGGGGTGCGCGGCGGTTTGCTGGCTGGCGGCTTGTTTATTCTGCCCGGCGCCACGGTGATGCTGGCACTGGCAATTGGCTATGTCTATTTTGGGGCTGTTGGTTGGGCGGTGTCGCTGTTCACTGGCCTTAAGGCCGGGATCAGTGTGATCGTTCTGCAGGCACTGACCAAAATGGCGGTGCGCGGGCTGACACATCCTATGGATTGGCTGGTCGCCATCGCCGGGTTTATTGGTATTTTCTTTGCCAATGTGCCATTTCCGCTGATCATTGCCAGTGCCGCGCTTTATGGGTTTTATCGACGTCACCCCTTAACTGACCATAAGTCAGTTATTACCTTGCCTGCTACGCGCAACACTGGTCTGACGCTGGTGCAATGGCTGGCATTATGGTGGACACCCATTTTTGTCATTGATTTTATAGTTGGCAGTGATCAGCTTGCCGCCATTGGCTATTTTTTCAGCCAGCTTGCGGTGGTAACATTCGGCGGCGCCTATGCGGTGCTGGCCTATATGGCACAGGATGTTGTTGGCCATCTCGGCTGGTTACAACCAAACGCTATGATGGACGGCCTTGGCCTTGCCGAATCAACACCAGGACCGCTTATTCTGGTGACCGAGTTTGTTGGCTTTCTCACCGCCTTTCATGCTGGCGGTCTGGCCTATGGCATCGCCGGCGCGGTGGTGGCGCTGTGGGCTACCTTTATTCCCTGTTTTTTATGGATTTTCGTAGGCGCTCCCTATATTGAATGGCTTACAGACCAGCCACGACTGCGCGGTGCACTGGCGGCCATTATGGCGGCTGTTGTCGGCGTCATTGCCAATTTATTTTTGTGGTTTGTGCTACATATCCTATTCACCGATCTGACCATACAAAATTACGGCCCCGTCTCTTTGCTTGTTCCAGACGTCACGACCGCCAACCCTACGGTCATACTCATTGCCGTGATCTGCGGCGCACTTGTATTTTGGCGCCAAGCTGGGCTGTTTACGATTTTGGTGACATCTTCGGCATTAGGGATGATTTTGGGCGGGTAATTTGACGGTTTGTTCAAACTATGCGTGACTGGACTCGAACCACAACATGACTGATCGGCAATTGCCTTTCGCCATCAGCTCAGCCATAAAGACGACAGACCAACAGATTCTGGATTTTACTTTCATGCCTGCACAAAATCTGCACCCTATTCGCCGCGCCTTGCTCTCAGTTTCTGACAAGACAGGCCTGATTGACCTCGCCCATGCCTTGCGAGCCAAAGATGTTGAAATATTATCAACCGGCGGCACCGCGCGTACGCTTCGTGACGCTGGCATCAATGTGATTGACGTAGCAGACGTAACCGGCTTTCCAGAAATCATGGGCGGGCGCGTGAAGACACTTCATCCCAAAATTCATGGCGGCCTGTTGGCACGGCGCGATCTTGATGACCACCTTGATGCCATGCAACAGGAACAAATTGAGGGTATCGATCTGCTGGTGGTCAATCTTTATCCATTCGAAGACACACTTGCCAGCACCGACGACCGTGACACATTGGTCGAAAAAATTGATATTGGCGGACCAGCCATGTTGCGCGCCGCGGCAAAAAACCATGATTTTTTGACGGTGTTGTGTGACCCGGCTGATTACCCTGAATTCATCACATCATTGCAACAAAATGGCGGTTGTAATTTTGCCCTGCGCCAGCGGCTGGCCGCCAAGACATTTGCCCGCACCGCCGCCTATGACAGTGCGATTGCTGGCTGGATGGCCTCTCGTCTGGACGATAAATTACCTGACATGACGTCGCTTGCCGGCACCAAAACCGAATCCCTGCGTTATGGTGAAAACCCGCATCAACAAGCCGCCTTATATCAAACCGGCGCGCGCCGGCCGGGGGTCACAACGGCCCGCCAGCTACAAGGCAAGCCGCTGTCGTACAACAACATCAATGACACTGACGCGGCATTTGAACTTGTTGCCGAATTTGACGCCCCAACCATTGCCATCATTAAACATGCCAATCCATGCGGCGTTGCCTCGGCCGCTGATTTACCGGCGGCGTGGGACATGGCTTTGGCGGCTGATCCGGTGAGCGCGTTTGGCGGTATTGTCGCAATGAACCGGCCGCTTGACGCGGCAACAGCCAGCGCTGTCGCTGGCTTATTTACCGAAGTTGTGATCGCCCCTCAGGCCAGCAAAGAAGCCATTCAGATCATGTCTGCAAAGCCAAATTTGCGCCTGCTTTTGACTGGTGATATGCCTGATCGGGCCGATGCCTATATTAAATTTAAATCCGTTGCCGGCGGTTTTTTGGCACAATCGCGAGACGCTGGCATGATCACAAAATCAGACCTGAAAATTGTCACAAAAACCAAACCAACCGATGCCCAGCTTGACGATTTACTATTTGCCTGGACTGTTACCAAACATGTCAAATCCAACGCCATTGTATTTGCCAAGGACAACAGCACCGTGGGCATTGGGGCCGGTCAAATGAGCCGGGTTGATGCGGCGCGGATTGCCGTTCAAAAAGCCGCCGATACCGCCGCGCATCATGGGTGGGACCGGCCGCGCACCAGTGGCGCGGTGGCGGCTTCGGACGCGTTTTTCCCCTTTGCCGATGGGCTAGAGGCGCTGGTCGCCGCCGGTGCTAGGGCCGTCATCCAACCTGGCGGGTCAATGCGCGATGATGAGGTGATTGCCGCGGCTGATGCGGCCGGTATCGCCATGGTGTTTACCGGCATGCGGCATTTTAACCATTAATGCCCTATAGCGGCGCCGGCTGTTCAGGCGCTTTTTCGTTTAGCTCGTACAGGCTTTGATTTTTCCACTTGTTGCCAGACCTTGCGCATCAGGCTGGGAAGCTGGCCGGGCTGTGGCACCTGCCACCAGCCGGTGTTGGCGGCGGTCAATGGCTGGTCTGTTTCGGCATAGTAAATTGTCATTTCCAATGCGAAATGCGTAAACACGTGATGAACTGGGGTGGGCAACTGGCACCATTGTGCGGCGAATGGCGCGGCGGTTTTTGCCGCTTGAAAATCGGCATCTGGCCCATTCGTCTCTGTCCAGCCAACTGACGGAAACGCCATCATCCCGCCAAGCAATCCTTTTTCCGGGCGGCGCTCCATAAACGCCTCGCCAGCTTGGTTAACCGCGACAAATACCACACCATGGCGCGTTGGTTTTTGCCGTTTTGGGGCCTTTTGCGGCAATTGTTCAGCTATGCCCTCTAGGTAGCCACGACAGGTGCCGGCCATCGGACAGTGACCACACCCTGGCGCCTTTGGCGTACACACGGCATTGGCAAAATCCATTAACGCCTGCGGAAAATCTGATGGACGGGCATCTGGACAACTATGCGCATAAGCGGCAGCGATTTCTATTTTTGCTTTTGGTAGCGGCGTTTTGATGGCAAAAAACCGGCTCATCACCCGTTCGATATTGCCATCCACAACAACACCCGGTTGACCATACCCCATCACCCTAATGGCACTGGCGGTGTAGGGACCAATGCCCGGCAAAGCAAGAAGCGTTTTTTGATCTGCCGGAAATACGCCGCCATGTTCAGCCGCGACAATGTTTGCAGTTTTATGCAGATTACGCGCCCGTGCGTAATAGCCAAGCCCCGCCCAGGCGGCCAGAACCTCGTCAACAGGTGCCGCGGCCAGCGCTTCAACCGTTGGCCACCGCCTGATAAACCCTAAAAAATAAGGAATAACCGTTGCAACCACCGTTTGCTGAAGCATGATTTCTGACAGCCAGAGATGATAGACAGGTGCCAAAGTCGGCCAACGATGCCGCCACGGCAGATCGCGGCCATGCTGGTCATACCAGTCAAACAAATCATCAAAAGGGAAGCTGGCATATGGTGACGGCATCAACTCCGAACTCATCTGGCGTTTTATCCTTTTGTTATGTCTTATAGGCTGATGCTAGCGGTGGCCACCCGTCTCATGCTACTATGCCATGAATAGAGGTCAAGCAAGGCAGTGGCGCATAAGGTAATGGGCATATGAACAAACCGTCAAAAACCCGCACCAATAAAATGAAGCGCCTATCAACAATGATTGACCCGATGATTGCGCCAAGCGCCAAGGCGCGCGGCTTTGCCATCGGACGCATCTTGTCGCACTGGCATGATATTGTCGGTGATATGGCATCTTGGTGCCGCCCAGATACGGTGTCCTTTCCGCGCGATAGCCGCACTGACGGCACGCTTAAATTACAAATTGCTTCCGGCCGTGGCCCACAGGCACAAGCCATGTCAGATCTCATTATTGACCGGGTCAATGCGCATTTCGGTTACCGGGCAATCAACCGGATCAGCCTGATACAAACATTGGCAACGCCGCTTCCCCCCACCACCCCAAATCCTGATCTGCACCAAAAGCGAGACCGACATGACATCTGGGCACTTGATGACAAATTAAAAAATGTGAAGTCCCCAGAATTGCGGGCCGCGTTACGACGGCTTGGTAGCCCGATTGATGATCCGCTTGACACCGATACACCCGATCATCCTGCACCGAACGCACAACAGCTACCAGACTAAGCTAAACACCTGCCGCCACATGGCAATCATAATGGCAACGGTACTGGCTTTGCCCACACGGCAAAATAATCACCGGCCATCACATATATCGCATTGCCCCAGTTTTCCTGTTCGACTATGCTGATCGCATGAAAACACACACGCTTTCCATAAATAATTCGATATCCAGGCGGCATCTGCTGGCAACCGGTCTGGCCGCCGCCATCATGCCACATACGGCACGGGCCGAAACGGATATCATCGCCCATGCCAAGGCACCACGTTTTCTTGGCCGTGATGATGCGCCGATTCAGGTCATTGAATTTTTTTCGATGACCTGTAGCCATTGCGCCAGCTTTCACACCAACACATTTCCCGAAGTCAAAACCCGGTTGATTGATGAAGGCGTGGTGCGGTTTGAAATGCGGGCGTTTCCGCTTGATGGGCTGGCGTTACGCGCCCATGCGATGGCGCGCACGGTCTCGGTTGAAAAATATTTCCCGTTGGTGAACATGCTGTTGGAAAAACAATCCAGTTGGGCCGGCGCCGCAGATCCGATAGACGCTTTACGTAAATTAGGGCGCCTTGCCGGCATAAGCAGTTCAGAATTTGACGCCACAATGCGTAACAGACCGCTTCTTGAAAGCATTGTGCAAATGCGCCAGGACGCGGTTCAGGATTTTGATGTCAAAGCCACACCATCTTTTGTCATCAACAATGAAACCACCATTTCAGGCAGCCTATCATTTGAAGAATTTGCCGAAAAAATTAACGCCACTGTCACCTGACCCCGATTTTCTGCACGAGTTGTTATTGTGATTTTTCGTAGCCTGAAAATGGCCGGTTTCAAATCCTTTGCCGAAGCCGCTGAAGTCGACATAGAGAGCGGTCTTACCGGCATTGTCGGGCCAAATGGTTGTGGCAAATCCAATATTGTCGAAGGGTTGCGCTGGGTAATGGGTGAAAGCTCGGCCCGGCAAATGCGCGGCGGCGAAATGGACGATGTTATTTTTGCCGGCACCGAACAACGCCCAGCGCGAAATCTTGCGGAAATCACGCTTGAGCTTGACAACCGCAAACGCAGCGCACCGGCTGAATTTAACAATAGCGACGACATTGAAATCACCCGTAAAATTGAGCGCGGCAAGGGCAGTAGCTATTATGTCAATGCCAAACCAGCCCGGGCGCGCGACATCCAGCTGTTATTTGCTGATGTGGCCAGTGGCGCGCGGTCATCAGGCATTGTCAGCCAAGGGCGCATTGGTGCGATTGTTGGCGCCAAACCAACCGATCGCCGGGCGCTTCTTGAAGAAGCCGCCAATATTCGCGGCCTGCATGCGCGGCGGCACGAGGCCGAATTGCGGTTGCGCAGTGCTGAAAGCAATCTGGAACGGCTGGATGATGTAATTGCCGGCCTTATTGAGCAACGCGACTCGCTTAAAAAACAAGCCCGGCAAGCCGCCCGTTACCGGTCTGTTGCCGACCGCATCCGCAAGGCCGAAGCCCAGTTGCTTTTGGCAAGCTGGACTGCCGCCACAGCAGAATTGACGGCGGCAGACGCAGATCTAAAACAGGCAAAATTGGTTGTTGAAGAACGCACGCAACTGGCCGCAAAAAGCGCCACCGCGCGTGCCGAAATCAGTGCATCACTCCCCCCGTTGCGGCAAGCAGAAGCCGAAAAAGCCGCGGCGTATCAGCGTCTTTCTATTGGCCGTGAGGAACTTGACCGCGAGGAAGAACGTCTCCAGCAAGCGATCCAACAACTCACCGATAGGCAAGCCCAACTAACCGCGGATATTGCGCGTGAAACCAGTCTTCGCGATGATGCCAACACCGCCATACAGCAGTTAAATGATGAGGCCAGCCAGCTTGCCAATGACATTGCCGAGGCCACGCCGCGGCAAGCTGAAACAGCGCAAAATCTCGAAGCGGCGCGGGCCAGTGCGACTGTGGCTGATGCCGCCTTGGCCGATGCCAGTGCCGCATTGCGCGCCGCCGCGAATACGCGCGCGACACTGACCAACCGGCAAAATGATATTACCGCACGGCAAGCCGCGGCCAGCGCCTCACTTGCCGGCCTAGCAACAGATGAATTGGTCCAACAAGCCGAAACCGCCGCCACTGAACAAATCGCCGCCGAAGCAGATTTCCATGCCGTTAACAAAGCATTGGAAACAGCCGATACAGAATTAACCACGGCGACTGCGGCGGCTGAAGCCGCCGAGACCGCGCGCCGGGACAGCGCCGCGCAAATCGCCAGACTACAGGCGGAAATTGACGCTCTGCAATATCTGCTTGCCGATCAAGAAGATGGTGAGGCGCGCCCGGTGATTGACCAGCTGGCGGTGCGCGACGGCATGGAAATCGCCCTAGCGGCGTATTTAGCCGATGAATTATCATTGCCGGTTGGCGCTGGACGGCGCGGCTATTGGCAATCAACCCCACAAAAAACCGATCTACAGCCCCCAGCTGGCACCACGGCGCTGGCCGATTATGTGTCCGGTGTGCCGGCACTGACAACGTCACTGGCTGGTGTTGGTGTCATTGATGACGCGGCACAGGCCGAAAGCCTGCAAAAGCAACTGCGCCCCGGACAAGCCATCACCAGCAAGGATGGTAGCTTGTGGCGCTGGGACGGATTTGTTCGGCTTGCCTCGCAAGCAGATAAGAGCGCCGAACGTATTCGGCAACGCCAACGTCTTGACCAGTTACAGACCGAGCTCACCGCGATTGCCAAAAAAGCTGAAACAGACCAATCGCGCGCACAACAGACGCAAGATGCCCTTACCCAGTGTCAGGCCAATTTACGCGAATGCCGGGCGGCGCGGCATGCGGCTGAAAAAAAATATGGGGAAATGCGGCGCCAAGCCGAATCTGACGCTTTGAAAGCCGAAGCGGCACAATTGCGGGCAGCTGAACTTGACCAAACATTGCATGATTTGGCGGCCACCCTAGCAGATTGTGAGGCCGAAATTGCCACTTTGGGCGATGATGCGGCGCTGACCGCAACCGAAACCGCCGCCCGTAACACCGCCGAGGTAGCACGTGAGGCCCTAACCGCCGCCATGCAAGCCGAATCGCGCCTTGCTGAAACCATCAAAAATGCGGAAAACCGCCGCCGCACCTGTGAACAAGAAGCAAAAGCCTGGCAATTACGTCTTGACGGCACGACCGGGCGTATTGCCGAATTAGAAAACCGGCTGGCCGATAGCGTGCAGGAGCAAAAACGGCTCGATGATTTGCCGGATAGCATTGCCAAAAGACGCATGGAAATTGCCGATCAACTTGAACGGGCTGAACATGCGCGGCAAGAGGCATCTGACGCCCTGCGCTTTGCTGAAAATAAACTGGCTGAAGCCGAAGCCCTTCAGCGTGATGCCGACACTTCATTGGCCGACGCAAGAGAAATCCAAATCCGCACCGAGGGCCAACAGGAACGCTGCACCAGCAGACTGAGCGATCTGAAGGCACGTATTTTTGAAAAGCTGAATTGCGCGCCTGATGCGGTCGCGGGCATTGCTGATGCTGATGATCCATCCAGCCTGCCGGGCATTGATGTGCTGGAAGGCCGCGTTCAAAAATTGATTCGCGAACGCGACACTATCGGCCCGGTAAATTTGCGCGCCGAAGCCGAAATGGAAGATGTCACGACGCGCATCACCAGTATGGAAACCGAACGTGATGATTTGCTGGCGGCGATTGCTAAATTGCGCGCCGCCATTTCCCAGTTAAACCGCGAAGGGCGTGAGCGTCTGCTTAAAAGCTTTGCCGAAGTGAACCAGCATTTTAAAACCCTATTCAACAAATTATTCGGGGGCGGCACCGCCGAGTTGCAATTAACTGACGCCGATGACCCGCTGGAAGCTGGACTGGAAATTCTGGCCAGCCCGCCCGGCAAGCGTCTGCAATCTCTGTCTTTGTTGTCTGGTGGCGAACAAGCACTAACAGCACTGGCCATTATCTTTGCAGTGTTTCTGACCAATCCAGCGCCAATTTGTGTATTGGATGAGGTTGACGCGCCGCTTGATGATTCAAATGTCGTCAGATTCTGTGATTTACTTCGGGATATTTGTTCGCAAACGGACACCCGATTCCTTGTCATCACCCACCATCGCATGACTATGGCGCGGATGGACAGATTATTTGGCATCACAATGGAACAACGCGGTGTTTCAAAACTGGTCTCGGTTGACTTGCAAACAGCCGAAAGAATTCGTGATATTGCCGTCGCTTAAGCACGCTCAGCATAGGAATCCGACAGCTGTTTCAGCATCAAGCGATAATCCGCAGAAACCTGCGGCAAAAGAACTGTCACTGAACAGCCATTGAAGGCTTGACAAAGGCCAATTCACCCCCCTATTTTGGGCGCGATTTAAGCCGGTTTGCCTTGGTTGCGATCAACCAGTCGTTTCACCAAACAGCAAACCGTCCAAACGTGTAAAAGGTTAACAACGAGAATAGGTCCGCACATACCCACATAGCTTGCACCAAACAGCCGGTGACTGACCAAATAGCCAGCGGCAAAATGAAGGTGCTTGAGAACGGGATTAGCCAGATGAATGACATCAATGATCACAAAGGCGCAAAGCGTCTTGCCGATATTGAACGTCGTCTGGATAAGCTGCAGGCAGATCGGGAACTAAAAGACCGGCCATCACAGGCGGCGCTTCCCGAAGGCATGGCAGCCATTATGGGGCGGGTGGCAACAGAACTTGTTGCCGGGGTCATTGTTGGCACTTTTATCGGATGGATGCTGGATCGATGGCTGGATACATCGCCGCTGTTTTTACTGGTGATGTTTTTCCTTGGTGCGATCGCCGGTATGCTGAATGTGTGGCGTGTTTTTACCGGTCGCGGACTGGCGGCCGGCTATTTTGATGAGCGTAAGAGCGCATCTGAGGTAAAGAGTAAGGGAGACGACAGGACATGAGCGGTTCTCAGGGAATGCATTCACCGGTAGCCCAGTTCGAAATCAAACCATTGATTGAACTGTCCTTTGGTGGTTACGACCTGTCATTCACTAATTCCAGCCTATTTATGATGCTGGCTATTGGCGTTAGCGCGGCATTTCTGATCAGTGCCATGCGGGGCGGTGCACTTGTCCCAGGCCGTATGCAGGGCCTTGCTGAAATGATGTATGAATTTGTTGCCGAAATGGTGCGCAGTAATGTTGGGCATGAAGGCCGCCCGTATTTCCCCTTCATCTTTACCCTGTTTGTGTTCCTGCTATTCGGCAATATGCTTGGACTGATCCCCTATTCCTACACCTTCACATCGCAAATTGTTGTGACCTTCGCGATGGCGGCTTTTGTCTTCGTTGGTGTAACGCTTATCGCATTGTTCAAGCATGGGTTGCATTTCTTCAGCTTCTTTGTGCCAGCCGGCGCGCCGAAAGTGCTGATCCCATTTTTGATTGTGATTGAGGTCATCTCGTATTTTGTGCGCCCGGTCAGCCTGTCGGTCCGACTATTTGCAAATATGCTTGCTGGCCACACAATGTTGAAAGTGTTTGCTGGCCTCGCGGTGATGATTTCTGGGGCAGGTGGTTTGGCAATGGCCGGCTCACTGCTACCATTCGTGGCGCTGATTGGCCTGACGGGTCTGGAAGTATTGGTGGCCGCTTTGCAGGCCTATGTGTTCACTATCCTGACCTGCATGTATTTGAATGACGCCTTGCATCTGCACTAGACGCAACGGCACTCCGTATCCGCAAGGGGTTGGATCCCGCGTGGTGTAAATTGACTATAAAGACCTATAACTCATGGAAGGACTATAACTATGGAAGTAGAAGCTGCAAAAATGATCGGTGCCGGTTTGGCCGTTATCGCTCTTGCTGGTGTTGGTGTTGGTATTGGTAACATCTTCTCTGCTCTGGTAACATCAATCGCCCGCAACCCAGCGGCACGTAGTGAAGTGTTTGGCATCGGTATTCTTGGCTTTGCGCTGACCGAAGCTATCGCGCTTTTCGCACTGGTTGTTGCTCTGCTGCTTTTGTTCGCCCTGTAAAAACAGCCGAACATTGCACATTCCATGACTTGTTTGCCGGCTGCCATCATAAAACGGTGGCCCGGCTAACGGGCAAGGGGATAAAGATGAAACCTATGAAGACATGCCAACATGCAGGCCTATGGATAGCTGGCGTTGCCATGCCGATGAGTGCCAAGGCCGCTGGTGCGGGCTTGCCTCAGTTGGACATCAGCACCTGGCCATCACAGCTGTTTTGGTTGGTTGTACTGTTTACCGCTGGCTATATCCTCATGGCGAAAGTTGTCACGCCGCGGATCGGCACAGTTCTTGAGGAACGCCGGGCCAAGCTTGATGATGATCTGGGCAAAGCGCGCACCGCCAGTGAAGATGCCGCACGCATTCGGGCAGAATATGAAGCCGATCTTGACGCCGCCCGGAGTGCCGCCGCAGAAACAGCCAAGCAAGCCGCGGCTGAAGCGGCCAAACAAGCCGAAGCAGGTGACGCAAAAATTGCAAAAAAGCTGGCTGAAAAAGTGGCAAAAGCCGAAGCCAAGTTGGCCGCGGCGCGAAGCGATGCCATGGCGAATTTGAACAATGTCGCCGCCGAGGCCGCATTGGCAGCAGTCGCCCAACTCGCCGATATCAAAACAACGGCGGCGCAAGCCAGCAAAACCGCAGACAAGCTGGCGGCGGCTATGGCCAAGCAGGAGGCAAACTAATGGAACATGGAATCGTTCTTGAATCGGTCTGGGTTGCTGTTGGTTTTGTTGTCTTTGTTGCCTTGGTATGGCGGAAAGTTGGCGCCGCGCTAGGTGGCATGCTTGATGAGAGATCTGCCAAAATACGGGCTGATCTTGACGAGGCGCAGGCTCTTCGCGACGAAGCGCTTGCAGAACTTAATAATTATCAGCGCCTGCATCGTGAAGCAGCAGATGAAGCAAAGGCAATTGTTAGAGCCGCCGAAGTCACAGCCGAGCGTATTCGCGAAATAGCTGAAAAGAAAGCAGTTGCTGCGATCAAACGCCGAGAACAGCAAGCTGATGCCAAGATCAGAGCAGCTGAAGCGAGCATGCTGGCTGAATTGCGCGATCGGGCCGCCAGCCTAGCTATTGCGACAGCCACTGAAATCATCTCGTCAAAGTTAGACGACGAAACCAGTCTGGCTCTTGTCGACAAAGCGACGGCTGAAATCGAAAAGCTGTCTTAATTAGTTCTGACAAACTGGCCAAAATCACGACCTGATAGAAACATACCCATTTAAAGCCGACTCGCTAGCGTGTCGGCATCAAACTTATGACGGCGCGTCCGCCAGACGGTACAACCAATTCAAACTCAACAACCGGCAATAACCGCCCAAGATCGATGTCAAAGCCGTTTTTATATCCAAAACTGTCATTAGAAAGCACTTGGTCATCGGCATCTAAAATAGCTGTTAGCATAGGTACAACAGCGATATCTGGTTCGGCATTTTCAGACAAATCTCGAGTCAGTTTTAAACCAGCCTTCACCGCCACCAAAACATCACCATTGGCCTCTGCTGTACATTGTGCATTCACGCCGTTCAGCCTGACATCAACGATTTGTCGAAAATTATCGGTTACAACAAATGCCCGCGCCCCCTCTGGCGGCGCACTAAGAGGCGGACAGGGAACAACGTCACTAAGTAATGAACAAGAGCTAAGAAACACGAAACAGCCAAGCAAGGCTGGTAACAATAGATGATACATGAAGTAATAGTAGCGGGTTTTTTGCAGAACAGCAATTGACCTCAACACCGTAAACAGGCATCAACTGACATTATGAAAAAAATGACAAAACAATTGACTTTGGCAGCTCCGCGCGGATTTTGCGCTGGGGTTGATCGCGCCGTAAAAATTGTCGAGGTTT
>CAJWSS010000016.1:0-17484 GCA_913045915.1 uncultured Alphaproteobacteria bacterium
GGTTATTCTCGCCAATAAATTGTGCAACAAATGCATTTTCAGGTTTTTCATACAATGTCACCGGATCTGCTAACTGTTGAATAATACCGTCGTCAAAAACCGCAATGCGATTTGACATTGTCAGTGCCTCCGACTGGTCATGCGTTACATAGACAACCGTAACCCCTAAATTTTCATGAATATGCTTGATTTCATATTGCATGTGCTCACGAAGCTGCTTGTCTAGTGCGCCAAGTGGTTCATCCATCAAAACCAGTTCGGGCTCAAAAACCAGGGCCCTGGCGAGCGCAATCCGTTGTTGCTGGCCACCAGACAACTGGGCTGGCTTTCGATCGATGAAAGCAACCATCTGCACCATATCAAGTGCTTTACGCACCTTTTCATCCACATCTGATGGTTCCATTTTCCTGACCTTTAACGGAAAAGCCAGATTTTCTCCTACCGTCATATGCGGAAACAGCGCATAATTCTGAAAAACCATGCCAATCCCACGTTTATGGGGCGGGATATTGTTTATCGGCCGTCCATCAAGCTCAATATCACCATGCGTGGCTGTCTCAAACCCAGCTAACATCATCAAACAAGTTGTTTTTCCAGACCCGGAAGGGCCGAGCATCGTAACAAACTCACCAGCGGCGATATCAAGGTTCAAATCTTTAACAACGAGAGTTTCGCCATCATAACTTTTTTGAACGTTCTTGAACCGCACAAACGGATTATCAATTGTTTGCATAAATTACGTTCCCGGACCGCACATGCACCCAGAATTGCCAGAGCTATGCTAATTTGAGGCCATCAAGTATATGTCGCGCACTGCTTCAAAGTATTTTTGAAGACAGCTGTAGTGTTCAGAATATAATGCATGTTGTGACGATTGACGCAACACTATACCGACCAAAAAAGCCCTGATTTAGATAAATTTATATTTGCGAAGTCACTGTCAATTAATTTTCAGCGCCCGAAATCTGACGCGCGCGTAAATGAAACATAAAATACACAAACATTGCCTCACTAACCTAATTTGGGTCAATTTCAGCGATTGCTATGAATTCGGCCAATCAAATTGAGCAAAATTTGTGCGGCCAATGTCGTGGTGCTACCAGACAGATCATAATCTGGTGCCACCTCGACCAAATCAACACCAACTATATCTCCGCGCTTACTCAGCCCATCCAAAAATTCCAAAA
Organism: uncultured Alphaproteobacteria bacterium; assembly: GCA_913045915.1. Taxonomy (GTDB): domain Bacteria; phylum Pseudomonadota; class Alphaproteobacteria; order Puniceispirillales; family Puniceispirillaceae; genus UBA3439. Next base: position 1,188 of record CAJWSS010000016.1, read on the forward strand.
TTTCATAATACAAAAAGCCACCATGCGACGGTGTACCAGTACCTGATGCAATTGATGGGTCAAATCCATCAATATCAATGGTCAGGTAGTAGCGCACGCCCTCTGGAATTCGGGCCAGCATGCCATCAACACCCAATTTACGAAATTGGCGGACTGATTGGATATCAGATCCCATTTTGCGGGCATCTTCATACCCATCTCGTGCTGTCGAAGACACGTTGCGGATGCCAACTTGAGACAGCCCGGTAACGTAGGGCTTTTCCGCCGCACGCCGCATCGGATTACCATGTCCGTATTTCACGCCATGGCGTTCATCAACAAAATCGAGATGTGCATCAATTTGCACAAGATGAAACGGCGCCTGATCTGAGAACGCGTTGATGCAGGGGATATTTACCGAATGATCGCCGCCAAGAACAACGGGAATAGCACCTGCCGCAAGAATAGCGCGGACTCCCGTTTCTATGTTTACGTGGCTTTGTATGGTATCCGTATGCACAATATCAGCATCACCAATGTCAACGATGCGGATTTTATCGGCCTCTAAATACGTCACGTCATCTTCATGGTCATATGCACCAGCATGACCAAATGAAAAAAGCGTCGATGCCTCACGAATACCGCGCGGGCCAAAACGCGCTCCAGCCCTATACTGTGTTCCAAAGTCGAGTGGTGCGCCCAAAATGGCATAATCTGCGTCAATTGAGTCCCAGTCAGGTTGATAAGGAAATTTGCCAAAACTGCATAAGCCGACAAAAGGCAGGTTCAACCGTCCGGCTTCATATCCATGTTTTGACATTTTTCACTCCTGGCTTGCAGGTTTCGTTTTTAAATGACTTAAATTGTTGTCATGCGCCAAGGTAGAAAACAGTAGAACAATAAACCGACAACAACAAGTTATGCCTCCGTGTTTTTTGCCCTGACCTTGTGTCATCGGACAAATCAACAGCCAAAAATTTTTACCTTTACCGGAATATGCAACTGCGGCACTCTTTGCCCCAACCACGCTTAATCAGGAGGGCCTGGTTGCTAGCGTAAACTGCAAAAAGGAATTTGTTGTGTTACCCTTTTCGTCTGCTGAACATGCAAAAATAGTAAAACATGTGAAAAACGATAGGTTTAACCCTAGCCCGTTTCCTAATTCAAAAAACAATTTAAATGACGCGGTCATCACCACCGCGCAATCCACAATTACCAGGTGGCCTGGCTACGCACCCACTCCTCTGATGAGCCTCGAGTCAATAGCCGAGGCATGTGGAGTGCGCGCGGTCTACTACAAGGACGAAGCACACCGTTTCGATCTCAAGTCATTCAAAGCGCTTGGCGGGGCTTATGCGGTGGCCAAACTTGTAAATGACGAAAAAAAAGCCGGGCGCGACCCGTCAAAATTGACAGTCACAACAGCGACTGACGGCAATCATGGCCGCTCTGTTTCGTGGGGCGCCCAATTAGCGGGGTGTCGCTCCGAAATCTACATACATAGACATGTCAGCACGGCGCGTGAAACAGCCATGGCACAATTTGGAGCCAATGTGACCCGAGTAAATGGTAACTATGAAGCCTCGTTGGCTGCCTGTAAGGCAGATGCCGCGGCTCATGGGTGGCATATCATCTCCGATACATCATGGGATGGATATCGGGATATTCCCTTGCTCATTATAGCGGGTTACACGTTAATCGGCCGCGAAGTGATTGACCAACTTGGCGCTGAAGCGCCGACCCACTGTCTTCTACCAATAGGTGTAGGCGGTCTTGCCAGCGGCATCGTTGCGCCATTTTGGCAAGATATGAACGAAAACTTGCCATGCATGATATCGGTTGAGTCGTATATGTCAGCCTGTTTTTTAGAAAGCATTGCCGCCCAGACCCCAACTTTGGTTGACATTACTGAAGAAACATTGATGGCCGGCTTGTCATGCGGCGAGGTATCGCAATTGGCGTGGGAATTGTTGCAACCTTCCCTCAGCCATTGCCTTGCCATCGATGATACCGCAGTAGCTCCGCTGATGGCGAGGTTTGCTGACGGTACAATTGGCGGTGTTAAAATTGAGGCTGGTGAATGTTCAACCTCTGGACTCGCTGCGCTCCTGGCTGCCAAACAAGACCCACAATGTTGGCAAAATCTTGGCTTTAATTCGGACTCAGTGATTTTGCTAATTGGATCCGAAGGGGCGACAGACGCCGATATTTACGCCGAACTTATATCATTAGGACAGAACTAGATGCCGACCCCTCCTCGCGGATTTGATGATACCGAATTCGCTGCCCGTTGCACCCATTTACAGGCCGCAATGGCACAGGCTGATGTTGGCGCGGTATTGCTAACAAGCGAAGCTGAAATTCGATATTTCACCGGATTTATGACCCAATTCTGGCAGAGCCCAACCAGGCCATGGTTTGTCGTTATCCCATCATCAGGTAAGCCTATTGCTATTATTCCATCAATCGGTATGCCGCTGATGCGGCAATGTTACACCGAAAACATCATCAGCTGGGCATCACCAGCAGCAAATGATGATGGCATTACGCTTTTAGCCGATGTCATTCACAAGCATGTCGGAAAAGATGGTCGCTTGGGCATGCTGATGGGACGCGAGACCGCGGTTCGGATGCCGCTGGCCGATTTGTTTGGCTTGCAGCAGAGGCTAGGTACAACACATTTGCACGACATGACCGCTGACATCCAAAAGATTCGGATGGTTAAATCACCAGCCGAGCAGGTCAAGTTGCGCCATATCTGCGGTTTAGTATCGGACGTATTTGCGGATGTGCCCCGATGGCTGCAACCCGGCATGTCATTTGATAACTGTTTCCGCCGCTTCAAAATTGAATCGCTAGAGCGCGGCGTTGATGATGTAAGCTATCTTGTTGGAGGGATCGGACCGGGCGGCTATGATGATATCATCGCGCCTCCCGTATCAAAGGCTTTGGCTACAGGCGATGTGCTTATGTTTGATACTGGCTGTATCTGGGACGGTTATTACAGCGATTTTGATCGAAACTTTGCGATCGGCTCAGCTTCAGCCGAAGCACAAGACGCCCACAAAAAATTATTTGATGCTACCGAAGCAGCGTTATCAATTTTAAGGCCTGGGATAACGGCCGCTGATTTATTTGCCACTATGCATGATATATTGTGTCCAGACCGGTCATCTGGCCGAGATGATGTTGGTCGCTATGGGCATGGACTTGGGATTCAATTAACCGAAACGCCATCACACACGTCATGGGATACAACCGAAATCAAAGCTGGCATGGCCCTTACCATCGAACCATCAGCGAGTTATGGAAGCAGGTTTATAATGGTTGCCGAAGAAAACATCTTGGTGCATGAGGACCATGTTGAATTACTCACAACACGGGCGCCACGGGATTTACCGGTAATCAATTAGGATTACAGTAAAATTGAAGAGTCGACTTTGCGCAATTCTGATTGTCCACAAAGCCCCATAGTTAAATCCAGCTCTTTGTGAATGATCTCTAACGCCTGTGTTACACCAACTTGGCCATATGCCCCCAAACCGTAGAGAAATGCGCGCCCAATCAATGTGCCTTGCGCACCCAGCGCAATTGCCCGCAACACATCCTGACCAGATCTAATACCACTATCCATCCAAACTTCGGCTTTATTACCTACGGCATCGACAATCGCTGGCAACGCCTTGATGGCTGATAAGGCCCCGTCTAATTGCCGTCCGCCATGATTGGAAACGACAATCGCATCCGCCCCAACATTTACCGCGTTTCGTGCATCTTCAGCATCTAAAATACCTTTAATAATTACCTTGCCGTCCCATTGTTTACGGATTTCCTTTACATCCTCCCACGACAAGGATGCATCAAACTGACTAACCGTCCAATCTGCCAATGAGGACACATCTTTAACGCCTTTGACATGCCCCACAATGTTACCAAATTGTCGTCGCTTTGTTCCCATCATGCCAAGGCACCATGCCGGCTTTTGAATCAGATTGATGAGATTGCGCAAAGTCGGTTTTGGCGGTGCGCTTAGTCCATTTCGAACATCCTTGTGGCGCTGCCCCATGATTTGTAAATCCAGCGTAATCATCAGGGCTGAACAATTTGCCGCGCGAGTACGCTCCACCAACCTTCTGATGAATTCACGATCACGCATCACATAAAGCTGGAACCAGAATGGCGCATCACTATTGGCTGCCACATCCTCAATCGAGCAAATCGACATGGTTGACAAAGTAAATGGCACGCCAAAATCTGCCGCCGCCTTAGCCGCCAGAATTTCACCATCAGCATGCAACATACCTGTCAGCCCTGTCGGGGCCAACGCTACCGGCATGGTTACTTTTTTGCCCAGCATTTCCATTCCGGTATCGCGACGGTTGACATCAATCGCTACACGTTGCCGGAATTTTATAGCCTGCAGATCATCCTCATTAGCCCGGTATGTGGACTCCGACCATGATCCACCGTCAGCATAGTCATAAAACATACGCGGAACACGCTTTTTGGCTTTTTTTCGTAAATCCTCAATACAGGCGATCGCTGACATAACACACCATCTTAGTTCATTATTTGGAAACTATTTGAGTTAGATTGTTACAATCTCAGTATTGCCAAGTCATGTAAAGACTATCGATAACGCCGCAGCATCGTGCTCATGAAAATAACAGGTATCAGGCCCGTTATTACAATCATTAGCGATGGCAATGCAGCTTTTTCGAGCATTTCATCCTTGGCAAATTGATAGGTGTAGGTTGCCAGAGTTTCGAAATCAAATGGCCGCAACAAGAGCGTCATCGGTAATTCTTTCATTATGTCAACAAAGACCAGCATCAAACCAGCAATAAATGAGCTTTTAAGGAGCGGCAAAATAATTTGCCTCAAACTCGCACCATAACCATGTCCCAAAACGCGGCTTGCACTCATTAGGTTTTCTGGCAATCGTCGCACCCCAGATAATATCGCGCCGTACCCGACAGCCTGAAACCTGACAAGATAGGCGAGCATAAGCAATCCCAAACCAGCAATCAAAAAGCTGCTGATCATCCCACCAGAAATAAAACGCAATAAATCGTCGATATAGCCAGCATAAATCAAAATACCAATTGCCAAAATTGTGCCCGGAAAGGCATAGCCAGTAGAAGATATTAACGCCAATTTGCGTAATTTTGATCCACCCCGAAATGCTGCAGTCAACACAATCAAACTGGCAACGAGCATAATGAATACAGCCGCTGCCAAGGCAACCGTCACGCTGTTTGCAACCACCGGTTGAATAGCCAAAAATTCAGCTATCACGTCACCGCGCGATACAAACTGCAACAGCACACCAAGCGGAATAAAAAATCCAAATGAAATTGGTATTAAACATAGCAACCAGCAAATAAAAGTGCCAAGGCGCGTTGTTGGTAACGGGGCAAGGCTGTTCTGGGTGCGGCTTGTGCTAACATACTGCTGACGCGAACGTGCATAAAGTTCAAGTCCTAACAAACCAAGGATAAACAAAAACCCTATTAATGAAATTTGGGCTGCCGCCACCAGATTATTCATCCCAAGCCAGACATTAAAAATACCGAGGGTTATGGTTTGCACAGTAAAATATTCAACCGTACCGAAATCGGATACCACTTCCATCATCACGAGCGCCAACCCTGCAACGATGGCAGGACGCGCTAGCGGCAACCCAACATACCAAAATTGCGATTTATTATGCACCAACGCAATTTCAAAAAGACTAGCCGGCGTTAGGCGAAACGCGATGCGGGTCACCATATAAATATATGGATAAAGGACCGATGCCATGACCAATACCGCACCTCCAAGTGAGCGAATTTCTGGAAAATAATAATCGCGTGGGGTTTGCCACCCAAAAGTCGCCCGAAGCGCAGACTGCACAGGGCCAGCATATTCAAAAAAATCAGTGTAACAATAAGCAATTATATAGGCAGGTATGGCGGCGGGTAGCAGCAACATCCATTCGAATACACCTCGACCGGCAAAATCATAACGGCTAATCACCCATGCCGAGCTAATTCCAAAGACAATCGCAACTCCACCAACACCACCCATCAACAACAAAGTATTGATAACGTAAGTAGCCAGAACTGTGTCGACTAGATGCTCCCACAAACCGCCACTATCTCCAGAGGCAGCCAAAAGCAAGGCCGCGACCGGTCCTAGTAAAAAACAGCATAAAAGGATGGTCACCAGTGACCATTTATCAATTGACGGGCGTGATACCAGAGACCACTGAGATAAAAAAGTGGCTACCATCCGACCCGATCAATAATCATCTGCACCTCTAATTCTAAAACTACTAATTGTTTAATTGGCAATTCCTGAGTGAGGGCATTCAAAAACGGTTTAAGTAGCACTTTCGATTGATGAGAATAGAATTTCACTGTACCGACGGCAATCACATGATTTGAAAACCATAAGCATAGAAAAAACACACCAATCAGTAGCGAGCAAAAGAGAAAACTATCGTTGTTCGTGCGTTGAATTGTGAATTTGCTCAACATTTATCTTTTTGCCTTAATTTGGGTAATTTAATCTCAATTGGTTGCCAAATTTATCTCGGTCAACGACATGCATGGCATAGGATGAAAGCGAATCAATAGCCAAAAATGTTGGTAATGAAACCTAGTTAAGAATGAGTATCAATGGCAAAAACAAAATGCAAGCTGATTTATTTTTGACTTTCAGCCCGTCAAGTAATCAGCTATCAACGCGCCTTACCAGCCCCTTTTGGCACATGAAACGAGGTAGGATCTGTGGAGTATTTCAACGATGGCTGGGTTATTGCCGTTTTACAAATTATCGCAATCGATATTGTACTGGGCGGTGACAACGCCATCATTATCGCACTGGCATGCCGTAATTTACCTAAACATCAACGGCGCGCCGGTATTTTATGGGGCACCGCTGGGGCCATCATCCTGCGGGTGATATTGGTGTTTTTTGCTACCAGCTTAATGGAAATCTGGGGTCTAAGGTCAATTGGTGGCATTTTGCTAATTTGGATTGGCGTAAAATTATTGACCGAGGTCGAAACGAACGACCTTGATGGTAAAATCAACCAAAGTAGTAATCTGCTCACTGCTATTCGCACCATCATTATTGCAGATTTTGTGATGAGTCTCGATAACGCCTTAGCTATCACCGCCGCTGCAAAAGGTAATATTGGCCTTGTTGTATTTGGTCTGCTGCTCAGTGTGCCGATTATCATTTCGGGCAGTGCATTAATTTTACGGTTGATGGAGAGGTTTCCAATTATAATAACGGCGGGAGCTGGCCTTTTAGGTTGGCTGGGAGGCGGCTTAATAATCAGCGATAAATTGTTCGCCGAATTCATTACCACGTCTCTTCCTGCTGCCCCGACAATGGCAGCAGCTGCAGGCGCAATATCCGTTGTCACCATCGGCAAGTTTTTAGCAAAACCAAAAACGGAATAATTAGCCGCACGCCCCTCGCACGGGTTAAAGGCATCATTAAATTTTTTCAAAGACAAATGTTGTGACAAAACGACGATTATTGCTAGCTTTATTCGGTTTCAATTTTTTTTTGGGGGGGGGTGTGATGCGGGCCGATACACCGTCTGTTACCGTTATTGGATTTGGTGAGGCAGGATCATCACTTTGCATTGGCTGGAACCGCCTTGGTGTTCGTAGTTTTGACATCAAACAGACAAATCTAGATCTAAAAGCTGCAAAATGTGCTGAAATGCAGGATCTGGGGGTGGAGGCAGCCGAGGATGTGCAAGCCGCAGTACAAGGGGCTGATCTTATCTTCAGCACAGTTACGGCTGATCAGGCGTTTGACGCCGCATCATCTGCCGCACCATGGTTGAGACCTGGGGCGTTCTTCTTTGACTTAAATAGTTGCGCTCCCTCAACAAAACAAAAGTCAGCCGCGGTGATTGAGGCGGCTGGCGGTCGGTATGTTGATATTGCGGTGATGGCAACAATAACCTCAAAATATCACCACACACCAATGCTGATATGCGGCGATCACAGTGACGCCGCACTCACCGCGTTGCTCGCACTGGATATGACACCCAAGCTGATTCCGGGGCCAGTGGGACGGGCCTCAACCATCAAAATGGTTCGATCAGTTTTGGTAAAAGGTGTCGAAGCCTTGACAGCAGAATGTTTCTGGGCAGCATCAAAAGCTGACGTGGTTGACGAAGTCGCTGCGTCACTTGATGCATCGCAAACCGGCATGGGGTGGAAAGCGCAGGCGCATTATAACGTCGAGCGCATGACCACCCATGGAATCCGTCGCGCCGCAGAAATGCGTGAAGTGCACAAGACCCTTATTGATCTTGGTATTACCCCAGACATGACACGCGGCACAATTGACCGGCAACAACAATTTGGTGAATTGAAAATTTCACTTGTTGATTTTGACAGTTTTGAGGCGCGTTTCGCTGCCATCGAGGCAGCGGTAAAAACAGAATAAAGCTAGATAGCTGAGGCTGACTTTTGAGACAAGCCAACAAACACCCCAGTACACAAGATAGTCACCACCCCACCCCACTGCCACAGTGTTAAAGTTTCGTGTAGAATCAGCCATGATGACAGCGCAGCCACCAACACTTCGGACAGCATCAAAAGGCCAACAAGACCTGGCGATAGATATTGCATAATGCGAAAAATCAACAATACTGAGGGCAAAAACATCACTGTCGATGCCAGAAAGGCAACTGGCAAAGCCGCAACCACTTGATTAAGTGTAGGAGTGGCGTCACCCACAAAGAAAGCTGCTCCGCTAGCCAGTAGCCCGCCAACAAGATATTGTATAAATGTGATATGTAGAAAATTTGCGTTTGGATAGCGCCGGATAACCACCGATCCTCCGGCCCATGCCAATCCAGAAATCAGGCCAAGTAAATCTGCACTTTCATATCCAAATGCAAACGGGTTGACCCGCATCACCAACAGGCATCCGGTAATCCCACCAATAATCGCGAGCCAGCGGCCAAAATCAAATCGTTCAGACAGCACTATATAAGCAAACAATGTCGCCCAGACAGGTGTAAGATAAAACAGAACTGTGGTTTTTGTTACTGACGCGGTCACTAGACCAAGCCCATAAAGTACAAAGCCCAATCCCATTAGCCCACTAGCAAGACCGGTGATGAACCAGTGCCGCCGTTCGATAACATAGGCTCTGATGACAAACGGGCAAATGACAAGCGCTGGCAATAGATGGAAAATGGAAACCACCCATAATCCGCTCAACCCAAATGACTCGACATAGCGCATCGGTATCCACAATACGCCCCACAGCGCTGATGCCAGTAATACAATCAACATGGCATGGTTATGCGTATAGCGACGGCTGAAAACATGTGTCAGCATCGTTATCATCTTAGTTGAAATGTCTGTATTAGACGGTGCATTATCTAAGATCAGCGAAGGCTTTTTGCAATCGTGCAACCGCATCATAAACAAGGGCGCGTCGACAAGCGATATTAAAACGCAAAAATGACTCACCGCCAGTGCCAAACGAAGCACCATGATTGGCAGCAATTTCTGCATTACTTTGTACTCGCCGGATAAATTCTTCACTGGTCATACCGGTGTCCTTGAAATCAACCCAGCACAAATAGGTGGCATCGAGCGACATCGCCTTTACCCCAGCAATCTGATTGACACCATCTTGAAAAATGCGCCTGTTTTCTGCCAAATAGACTAACAGCGAATCCAGCCATGAGTCACCAGTACGCCATGCTGTTTCGGTCATCATCATGCCAAGACGGTTAAATGAGGTACCATTGGCCGCAGTAACACGCAAAATTTTCTTCCGTAAATAATCATCTGCCGTCACAATACTGCCAATCATGGCACCAGCAAGATTGAATGTTTTAGTGGTAGCTACCAGCGTCACCAGACGATGGCTGATATCCGGCACCGCGTTAGCTAGCACAATATGTTTGGCCGGAGCGAATACCAAGTCATTATGCACTTCGTCGCTTATCAAGATCAGATTATTTTTGTCACAAAATGCGGCGAGCGCTGTCAGTTCTTGCTTATCCCACAACCTACCGCCAGGATTATGCGGCGAGCAGAATAGCAAAATTTTCTCATTGCCAGTAAGTTGTGTTTCGAGATGGTCAAGGTCCATGTGATAACGACCATTACGGTCCACCAGTGGTGACTCAATGACCTGTCTGCCATTGGCGTTGATAATACGTGCAAACGCGTGATAAACCGGACTGAAAATAATTACGCCATCACCTACCTCACTAAATGCTTGTAGGCATGTGCCTATGGCGCTGCCTAATCCATGCGCATTTATGATCCAGTCTGACTGAACATACCAATTGTGTCGGCGTTGCATCCAACCAATCAGGGCCTGTCGGTAATCACCATCATCGCCAAAATAGCCATGGACCCCGTGAGTCGCGGCTTGTCGGACCACACCATTTACTGCTGGCGGCGGCATAAAATCCATATCCGCCACCCACATGGCAATACCTGTTTCAGGCGACACACCATATTTTGCCTGCATGTTGTCCCATTTTGAAGAATGTGTCCCAACACGGTTTATGACCGCGTCAAAATCAAAATCCATTATGACTTTCCCATTACCATACGAATGATCAAATGCAGCTTTTCGATATCTTAGAATTTTGCAAATCGGCAATACTATGGCGCGGCGTTATTGCTTCAGTTGCAACAACCAAATCCAGGATGGCACCCGTTTTTGATTGCAACGCTCGATCAAAAGCCGCAGCGAATTGATCGGTCGATTCAACCCGTTCCCCATAAAATCCGTATGATTCGGCCAGCCCTACAAAATCTGGATTCTGCAAATTGGTTCCAGATACACGGTGCGGGTAATTGCGTTCTTGATGCATACGGATGGTGCCGTAGCTGGCATTATTTACAATTAGCACAATTGGATATAATCCAGCTTGCATGGCCGTGCCAAGTTCAGCGCAGTTCATCTGAAAATCACCATCACCAGCAAAACATAGTACAAATCGGTCTGGATCGTATGCCTTGGCTGCCAGCGCCGCTGGCAAACCGTATCCCATCGCACCACTCTGCGGCGCCAAAAGACGCATATCTGTGCTATATTTTATAAATTTATTTGGCCAAGTGGCAAAATTTCCAGCTCCGTTTGTGATAATGGCATCAGGCGGCAAGACTGTACGTATATGCGCCAGCACCGCCCCCATATCTAGAGAGCCTAACTGGGGCGCAATAGTAAAGCTGGCATCATAAGACGCTTTGGCATCAGCGCACCACAATCGGCGATTCTCATCATCATCAAGCGTGATATTTGCTAGGGCTTCAGCCATCGCAACCGGGCTAGCTTGCAACGGCAATTCAGCGATGTAAATTTTGCCAAGCTCTGCTTCTGATCTATGGCTGTGAATAAGTTGTGCTGACATTTTTGGCAGTTCGAACAAATCATACCCATCGGTTGTCATCTCACCAAATCGAATGTTTATTGCGATGATTGTGTCAGCCTCCCGCAACAGGTTTTTTATATAGTCTAGCATGCCAACTCCGGCGTCGCCCACAAAGCATGGGTGGTGATTGTCACAAATATCATGAAACCGAAAAGCTGCTACAAGCGGGACATGATTGGCTGCTGCGAATGTTTCAAGTTGGCGTGCAGCCACACCCGTCCAGCCACTCCCACCATAAAGAACCACCATCCGTTTACTAGCGTGCAAATATGCTTGCAATTTTGCTTTTTGTGCATGCGACAAAGCGGGTTCAGCTACCTTTACCGGCCCACATTCTCGCTTTGTCACAACTGCCTGCAACATATTTTCTGGCATGGCGACAATCACGGGACCAGGCCGGCCACTTAAGGCTGTTGTCCACGCACGCGCAACCAACTCAGGAATACGGTTGGCATCATCGATTTCACATACCCATTTGGCGACAGTACCAAAAAACTGGCCATAGTCGATTTCCTGAAAAGCCTCACGACCTCGCATACCGGTGCCGACCTGCCCGACAAACACCAACATTGGCGACGAATTCTGCATAGCCGTATGAATGCCGATAGATGCGTTTGTGGCACCTGGGCCGCGGGTGACAAAACATATGCCCGGCGTGCCAGTTAGCTTACCCCACGCCTCGGCCATATATGCCGCTCCACCTTCATGTCTACATGAAATTAATTGGAACTGATCAGTCCGGTCATACATGGCGTCAAGAACAGCTAGGTAGGACTCGCCTGGAACGCCAAATCCCTTATAGGCTCCCAAGCTAATCAAACAATCCATTAACAAGCTACCACCTGTTACCTGTAATCGTCCCATTTTCTCTCACCGATATGATTACTTTGCGGCCATAACACCCACAAATAAGCAGGCAACATATAAAAACCGATTATGAGGACATCCTGATCACTTTCGCCACTGCAGCGGCAAATGGTTTATGCCGACCGCCTGATAAACCGGCTATATTGATACGGCTGTCACCAACAACATACATCGCATGTTCGTCGCGCAACGCCTCAACCTGCGTGGGGCTGAGACCAAGCCGCGAAAACATGCCGCGATGATGCGCGATAAAATCAAAATCATCTGCATTACATTGTTGGCGCAACGCATCAGCCAGATCGGTGCGGACTTGCAACATGGTATGCCGCATTTCAGTCAGCTCATCAATCCAGTCAGAACGCAAGTCTGGGGTTGAGAGAATTAACCCCACAACAGCCGCACCGTGATCCGGCGCAAAGGAATAATTCAGCCTGTTCAATATTGCCAGATTGCCCTGGGTGATTTCAGCCGTTTTGGCATCTTTCGCAATCATCATCGCCACCCCAACGCGGTCGCGATACAACCCGAAATTTTTTGAACAAGACGCCGCGATACACATTTCAGGCACTTTCGATGCCATATAACGAAGCGGCGCCGCATCCTCGTCCAGCCCGTCACCAAAACCCTGGTAGGCAATATCGACAAATGGGATCACGCCTTTTTCAATCACCAGATCGGTGATCGCCTGCCATGTGGCCATATCAAGATTGGCACCTGTCGGATTGTGACAGCAGCCGTGCAACAGCAATAAATCACCAGCTTGCAGTTCCTTGAACGACTCCATCATCGCTGCGGTGTCGACCATTTTTGTAGCGGCATCAAAATACGGATAGGCACGGGTTTTAAACCCCATATGTGTGGCCATTGCCATATGTGATGGCCAGCTGGGATTGCTGATCCAGATCGTACCGTTCGGGTTCAGCATTTTCATCGTTTCAAACACCTGCCGAATGGCGCCGGTGCCCCCCGGTGTTTGCAGGGTCGCGACACGATCAACCGCAACCGAGTCAGCTAGTACCAGCTCGCGCATCTCATCACGAAACAGTTCCGACCCCGCCAGTGCCACATAGGTTTTTGAGGTCTGTGTCTGATGCAGGATCGTTTCTGCCTGTTTCACCGCCCGCACAATTGGCGTATTGCCGCTGGCATCCTTGTAAACACCAACACCAAGGTCGATTTTACCGTCGCGCGGATCGGCTTGAAACAATTTGCCGAGCCCTAAAATAGGGTCGGCTTTTGCAGGCTGAAATTTGTCTAACATGTGGGTCTCGTCAGGGAAGCGAAAATGTCATTCATGTTTAGGGCAAATCATTGGGTAAAAGCAACGATTTTTCACATGATGGCATCTGTCATAAATCAGCGCTAGCGGCGCGACTCCGGGATCAGCCCACGCGGTGAAAAACGCAACACCAGCAATAAAATAACACCCATTGTCATTAACCGTGTGTGCGCCGCACTTTCCAGAAGATGCAAACGCAACCAATGTGTTGGCGGCAATCCAGACGTCACCACATCCATTAACCACAGCCCGATTGGTTCTGCCTCAATCCAGAAAAACCAGATCAAAAATCCACCAAGCACCGCGCCCCAATTATTACCAGACCCACCAGCAATCACCATCACCCAGATCAAAAAGGTAAACCGCAAGGGCTGGTAGCTGGTCGGGGTAAATTGCCCATCAAGCGTCACCATCATGGCCCCGGCGACACCAATCACTGCCGAGCCAAGCACAAACACCAATAAATGCTGTTTGGTGACATTTTTGCCCATGGCATTGGCCGCGGTTTCATTATCACGGATGGCCCGCATCATTCGCCCCCATGGCGACCGCAGGGCCGTTTCCGACAGCCACAAAACCGCCAGCAACACCACGGTAAATAACAGGGCATAACAGATTTTTACCACCAAGGATGAAGCATCCACCAAAGGCAAATTGAGAGTATCGGCAAGCGCAATAAACCAACTGTTTGCCTGCAAATCGACTTCATAGGGAACTGGCCGCGGCAAGCCATTTACATTTTTCACACCGCGCGACAGCCAGTCTTCAAATTTCAGGACATAAATAATAATTTCCGAGATACCAAGGGTCGCAATAGCCAGATAATCCGCACGCAATCCCAAAGACACCTTGCCCACGACCCAGGCAGCAGCCGCGGCAAAAACGCCGCCAACCAGCCAAGACAGGATAATGGGCAAGCCCAGCCCCCCAAGATAGCCCGTGCGTGCCGGATCGACTGCTTCAATCGCCGCGACAGACGGGTCGGCCAGCGACCGCATCAAAATATAGCCGCTGATCACAATCGCCGCGGTCGCGGCATAGCGCCACCGGCCCCAGCTTTGTCCGCGCCGCCAGACCATCATGCCGGCGATCAATGTCGCAATACCCGTGGCAAGCCCCATGATAATGCCAAGTCCGCCGGCGGCCCACGCCGCATCAACGGGCGGCATAGACACCACCACACCGGCCAAACCACCTAGTGCGGCAAATCCCATCACGCCCACATTGAAAAGCCCGGCATAGCCCCATTGAATATTCACACCAAGCGCCATAATGGCCGAGATTAAACACATGTTTAATATCGAAAAGGCTACATTCCAGCTTTGCAACACCCCGACCATGATCAACAAAGCCGCCATGCCCGCAAATAATAATAAATTACGCCGGGCCGGCGCCATTTGTGCTGGCGATTTTGCGTTGGTGGTCGGGCTGTTAGGGTGTTTTGTCATAATGTCTTCCCGCTAAAAATACCGGTGGGTTTTACCAGCAGGACAATTACCAAAATCATGAAGGAGACGGCAAATTTATAGTCGGTTGATAATAGCTGCAACAACCCGTCACCCAAAACACCATCACCAATCAGATAGGCCGCCACCTTTTTATACGCAAAAGTGATCGCCAATTCAGAAAACGCAATAACAAAACCGCCCGCAATCGCCCCCAGCGGGTTGCCGACACCGCCAACAATCGCGGCGGCAAAAATTGGCAAGAGCAAATGCATATAGACAAGCGGCTTATAGCTTTTATCAAGACCGTATAGCGTGCCAGCAATCGTCGCCAGAACGGCCGTGATGATCCAGGTGATCCGTACCACCCGGTCCGGATCAATGCCCGACAACAGCGCCAGATCTTCATTATCGGAAAATGCCCGCATGGATTTCCCCGTGCGCGTGTAATTTAAGAACCAGAACACCACGCCGACCACAATAAACGCGGTCAGCACAGTCACCCCTTGCGAAGTTTTGATGGCCAGTCCCTCGGCGAGTCCGGTATTGGCCTTGAACGCACTGGCTTTCATAATAAAGCGTTCACCATCGGCAAAATTACGGTCTTTTGGCCCGATAATAAAACGAATAAGCCCACCAATAATAAACATCGTGCCAATCGATACGATCAGGTAAATCACCGGGCTGGCACGTTGCTGCCGGTAAAATTTATAGACATAACGATCAAGCAATAGACACAGGCCAATAGCGCCCGCTATGCCAACTGGCAAGGCCAACAGGGCGGTTGGCAAAGGTGAAATTGATAGGCCAAAATCTTGCAGGGCAAATGTCGCCAAAATCACCAGCATTGTGCCAAAGGACATGATTTCACCATGACCAAAATTGGAAAAGCGTAGCACCGCATAAATCATCGTCACGCCCAACGCGCCAAGCGCCAACTGACTGCCATAGGCCAGGCCGGGCACGACAATATAATTGCCAATCAAGACCAGAGCATTTAGCACAGCCTCCATCGTCAGCCTCCCAAAAAGGCCCGGCGCACATCCGGGTTAGCCAATAACGCGGCACCGCTGTCCGTATAGCGATTTTCACCTTGGACCAAAACATAGCCTCGATCAGCAATGGCCAGCGCCTGTTTGGCATTTTGCTCAACCATCAAAATCGCAATACCGGTGCGTGCCACATCAATGATCCGGTCAAATAATTCATCCATCACAATCGGCGACACCCCGGCTGTTGGCTCGTCAAGCATCAGCACTTTTGGCTGTGTCATCAACGCACGCCCGACCGCAACCTGCTGTC
>CAJWSS010000017.1:0-17473 GCA_913045915.1 uncultured Alphaproteobacteria bacterium
TCCGCCACAGCCGCCCCGACAGGTCCAGAAACCAGCATCGCGCAATGGTTCCAGCGCATGGCCAAACCCCATGCACGTCGCTTATATCCCATTTCGCGGCGGTTTAATCAACCCTGTTTCAACGCATCAGCGCAAAAAACCATAACCGCCGCCCCCGCCACCGCAATGCCTAGCTAATCACCGCCATTGGCGGTATGATCGCCAGCACCGCGCCCAATTATATCGCTATTTGATGATTGCCATGTCCAACTCTATCGCATCGCAAAACCCCGCCTCGTCCATAGATTGGCGGCATTTTCATGGGCCCCAGCCCTATGCGCCGACCATTGACGCTATGCAGGCGCATGCCGCCGCCATCCGCGCCGCGGGTGCGCCGGAGTCTGTCTGGCTATTACAGCATCAGGCCATTTATACCGGCGGCACATCGGCGCGTGATGATGATCTGCTGGCACCTGGCACCATTCCGGCGGTGCGTAACGGGCGCGGCGGCCAATGGACATATCATGGCCCCGGTCAACGGGTGGCCTATGTCATGCTGGACCTTGCCACGCGCGGCCATGATGTGCGCGCGTTGGTGCATGGGTTGGAAAGCTGGGTGATTGCTTGTCTTGCTGATTGCGGCGTCACCGGACAGCGGCGGGATGGCCTGCCCGGCATCTGGGTGGACACCGGCAACAGCCTGTCTGGCCTCGATAAAATCGCGGCAATTGGCATCAGGATCAGCCGCTGGGTCAGCTGGCATGGGCTGGCGATTAATCTCGATCCTGATCTGGCCGCCTTTGATGCCATTGTGCCCTGCGGAGTGCGTGATGGCGGCGTCACCTCGCTTTCGGCTCTTGGCGTGGATTTGTCTATGGCACAGCTAGACGATCTGTTACAGGCGCGGTTTCACAGCTATTTCTGATTATAGCGGCCGGCTGATATCAAGATCGGTCAGATAGTCCAAAAGCGTACTGATGGCACGTTCGGCATCTGCCACCAGCCATGCGGCCGCGTCCGCCTCGCCCATCAACCCATCGCTTGGCTGTTCATGATGCAAAAACGCATTACGCCGGCCCCGCAACCAGCCAAGCGCCGCCTTATTACCGGCAAAACTGAAAGCCGCCCCGTCAAGATAGCCAGCTGGCCCGGCCTCTTCATGTTGCACCACATCCACCATAGCCGCCGCCAATGCCACCACCGCCAGCGGCAAACCAGCCGCCGCCGCACCGCATAAATCGCGCCATAATGCGTGGGCATGTGGCCCCAGATCAGCCGGGTCAAAGGCGGATAGACGAGATATGATCTGCGGCGATAGATGGCCGGATGCCAGATGACCGGATAATGGATGATGTGATGACCGCCGCGCCATAGCAGATCACCCTTCAGCTTGTTGCTGGGCAGGCAGTAAGGCTAAAAACCGCGCGGCTTCGTCAAGTTCGGCCCGAATATGATTTTGCCGGTCTTCCGCCTCAAAATCACGTCCCCATTTTTCATTTTGCCATAATTCATCCAGAAAGGCGGTGGTGAAAAGCTGGTCCGCATCCAGCCGGCCAGCGACAAAGCCAAGCCCCAATACCAATGACCCCCCAAGACTCACCGCCCGGTGCAATACACCCAGCCGCCAAACATCCAGTTTTTGCACAGGCGCGGCAAAGCCTGATGCGTCTGGTTGGGTCACCGGCATAATGCCTGTGGCAATGCGCAAATTCACATTAAATTCAGCACCCGCCCACTCAACCCATGGGTGCCAATGCTGGTGTTGTCGGCGCGCCAGATCATCATCATCGGCGCGATAACACAATAAATCATTGCCGCCATAGCTGACCAGCTCGCTGATTATCGCTGGATGCTGAGACATCACCCGGTCGACCACTGTCACCGCGAGGCTAAAAAGTGGCATCGTTGCTGGCTCAATCCTCTCGCCCTGGGCCTGCCACTCATCGGCCACCGCCATAGCAAGATCGGATGATGGCAAGGTCAATACTGCCCCGGCAGGCGAGCGCACCGTGCGGCTATCCAGCTTAATCACCCAACCAGCCGCATCGGCATCGGTTGAGACTTGCTTATAAAATCGTTTCATTGCTTGCATTTTATTGATCCTGAAAACGCCAGCCCGGCGGGGGCAAAGTCAAACCCAATTGGTCCATACTGGCGGCAAAATGCGGCGATAATGGCGCAGTAATGAATTTGCCATCAGCCAACTTTACCTGCCACGCATGAAGATGCAAACGCCGTGCTACCATGGCCCCCGGATGCGCGTCTTCACCGCCATATTTGCCATCACCGCAAATCGGTGCGTTTATATGCTGCATATGCACCCGCAATTGATGCGTGCGCCCGCTTACTGGGCGGAGCGCCATCAACGACAATTTCCGCCCGGCATGATCAATCCGGCGATATAGCGTTGTCGCGTCTTGCCCGGTATCATCCACAACCATTTTTTCACCCGCCTTGCCAGTCAGCTTTTTTAATGGTGCGCGGATTTTTCCGGTTTCTGCAGGCATCCCCATCACAATCGCCAGATAGGTTTTTTCAATTTTATGACGCTGAAATGCCTCGGTCAGCGCGCGGGCTGACTCCAGCGTTTTAGCTAGCAACAATACCCCACTTGTATCTTTATCAAGGCGATGCACCAGCCGCAGCCGCCCATTGGTGTGGGTCGCCAGCGCCTGCAACATACCATCAATATGCAGGGCAATGGACTTGCCACCCTGTACCGCTAGCCCGCTTGGTTTATTGATCGCCAGCCAGCCGCGCCCCTCGGCCAGCACCATGTCATCAAATTTCTGCCGCACATCTGCATGCGCAATGATGTGCGGCGATGGCGGGGCAGGTTTTGTTGAGGCCGGCTGTAGATCAGGCGGCAGGCGCACGCTTTGCCCCGCATTGATCCGGCTGTTGGCTTTGGCTTTCGCCCCATCAACACGAATAAGCCCATTGCGCAGCATTCTTTCAATCGAGCCTTGCGCCAACCCAGGCACCAGCCGCCGCAAAAAGCGATCAAGGCGGCTGTTATCCTCGCTCGCCGGCACCGTTTCAAAGCGCCATTCCACCGGCTTTTTATCTGCAGACCCAGTCATCACTTATCCCGATCGTTCATGACGTATGATTGTCACTTTGTTTGGTCGCACGCAACCGGTCCCAATAGGCAAGGCGTTTGGCAATTTCGCGTTCATAGCCGCGTTCAACAGGCGTGTAATAGCGGGCCCGCTCCATCCCATCCGGGAAACAATTTTGCCCGGAAAACCCATCCGGATCATCATGGTCATAGGCATAATTAGCCCCATAACCCATATCTTTCATCATTTTTGTGGGAGCGTTGAGAATATGCGGCGGCGGCGGCAATGACCCGGTTTGTGCGGCCGCCGCGCGTGCTTGTTTAAACGCTGTATAGGCCGCATTTGATTTTGGTGCCGTCGCCAAATAAATCACCAAACAGGCAATGGATAAATCACCTTCGGGACTGCCCAGTCTTTCATAGGCTTGCCATGCCGCCAGCGCCCGTGGCACCGCTTCTGGTTCCGCAAGGCCAATATCTTCGGCGGCAAATCGGGTCAGGCGCCGCAAGATATAATGTGGGTCCTCGCCACCTGCCAGCATGCGGCTCAGCCAATACAGCCCGGCATCAGCATCAGATGCGCGC
Organism: uncultured Alphaproteobacteria bacterium; assembly: GCA_913045915.1. Classification (GTDB taxonomy): domain Bacteria; phylum Pseudomonadota; class Alphaproteobacteria; order Puniceispirillales; family Puniceispirillaceae; genus UBA3439. Next base: position 3,626 of record CAJWSS010000017.1, read on the forward strand.
AATGTTTTATGCAATGCAGACATCAAATTATAATGCTGGTCGCCAGTTTTATCAAAAGCGGGCGCCCGCGCGGCGACGATGTGCGCCAGTGCCGCGGTATCCAACAACGGGGTTGCTGGCCGATCAACCAGCAAGGCCGCCATATTGAGTAAATAACGCCCGTCCCCATCCGCCATAGCACATAAATCAGCCCGCGCGGCCGCATCCAATGGCAAACCATGCCCGATATGCGCCTCCACACGCGCCAGAATTGCCTCTAGAGCGGCTTTATCAAGCCTGTCTAGCACCAACACCTGCGCGCGTGACAACAGCGCCCCATTCAGCGCAAATGAGGGGTTTTCAGTGGTGGCCCCTACCAAAGTCACAGTGCCATCCTCAACCCGCGGCAACAGCCCATCTTGCTGGGCTTTATTAAATCGATGCACTTCGTCCACAAACAATAATGTGCGCGCTCCCGCCGTTCGCCGTTCTTCGGCACGAACAAAAATTTTGCGCAGTTCAGCCACACCGTCAAAAACAGCCGATACCGGTTCAAACACCATATCCGCCGCCCCGGCCAGCAAACGGGCAATCGTGGTTTTGCCCATACCCGGCGGGCCCCATAATATGACCGACCCTAAATTGCCATGCGCCAGCATCAACCGCAGGCGGCCATCCTTGCCAAGCAAGCTTTCCTGTCCAACCACTTCATCCAGTGTTTTAGGCCGCAATAATTCGGCCAATGGTGCCGGTGGGGCCATGCCAAAATCGAATTCTTCCATAGGCTGTATCATCTATGAAGCCAGACCGCGGTGCAAAGAAAAAAGGGCCACCACCCAGCGACCCTTTAAATCCTGTCTGTGATTGGGCGAAAGCTATGCCGCCGCGCCGCTTTCGGCTTCATCATCAGCCATATCCTGTGTCGGGCCTGAATCCTGTCCGCGGGCGTCCTCATCCCGGTCAACAAGCTCAATCACCGCCATTGGCGCTGAGTCACCATAGCGATAGCCAGCTTTCAACACGCGGGTATAGCCACCGGCGCGCTCGGCATAACGTGGGCCCAAAACCTCAAACAATTTTTTCGTCACTGCATCATCACGCAACCGCGCAAAGGCAAGACGACGCGCATGCAGATCACCGCGCTTGCCAAGTGTGATCAAACGTTCAACGACCGGACGCAATTCCTTGGCCTTTGGCAAGGTTGTCACGATTTGTTCGTGTTTAATCAGCGCCTGCGCCATGTTGCGGAACAACATTTGGCGGTGCTGCGAGGTACGGTTCAGTTTCCGACCAGCATTGCGATGACGCATTTTATTTCTCCTTAGATCCTAATTCTAAACGCTGACAACCATTAAAATGGTTCGTCAAGACGCCGGGCTAATTCTTCAACATTTTCAGGCGGCCAATTGGCAACATCCATTCCCAGTTCAAGGTTCATGCCTTTGAGCACTTCCTTGATCTCGTTCAGGGATTTCCGGCCAAAATTTGGCGTCCGCAACATTTCATGTTCGGTCTTTAATACAAGATCACCAATATAGACGATATTATCGTTTTTCAGGCAATTTGCCGAGCGTACAGACAATTCAAGCTCATCCACTTTGCGCAGAAGATTACGGCTAAATGGCAATTCTGGCTCTGATGGGGCGGGTTCACCCTTTGGCTCTTCAAAATTAATGAATGTCTGCAACTGTTCCTGCAAAATGCGCGCGGCATAGGCAACGGCATCTTCGGGGGTGATTGACCCATCCGTTTCAATCGTCAGCAACAATTTATCATAATCGGTGATCTGACCAACACGGGCATTTTCAACCTTGTAAGCCACCTGCTTGACCGGGCTAAAAATAGCGTCAATCGGAATCAGGCCGATTGGCGAGTCTTCAGCGCGCAGGGCGCTGGCCGGCACATAGCCTTTACCGGTATTTACGGTAAGTTCCATTGCCAGCGATGCGCCCTTATCGAGGTGACACAGCACATGGTCCGGATTCATAATATCGACATTGGCGCTTTCTGAAATCATGCCAGCTGTCACAGTGGCTGGGCCTTCAGCGTTCAACCGCAGGCGCTTTGGCCCTTCGGCATCCATGCGAACAGCCACACCTTTTAAATTCAGCACCAAATCAGTGACGTCTTCACGTACACCAGGAATTGACGAAAATTCATGCACAACGCCTTGGATCTGTACAGAGGTCACAGCGGCGCCCTGCAAAGACGACAGCAACACCCGGCGCAGGGCGTTACCAACGGTGATACCAAAACCACGCTCAAATGGTCCCACAGCAACAACGGCCTGACTTGGGTTATATTCGGAAACTTTGATTTCCATTTCGTCTGGCTTTTTCAGATCTAGCCAATTCTTTTCAATCATGGCGATGTCCTTTTAATCAAGGTTGGCGGCACCCACTTAAAAAACGCAGTGCACCGCTTCAAATACGGCAAAACTGGCTGTTAGACGCGGCGACGCTTACGTGGCCGGCAGCCATTATGTGGGATCGGTGTTACGTCGCGGATTGATGTCACATTAAACCCAACAGACTGTAGCGCGCGTAGGGCAGATTCGCGCCCAGAGCCGGGGCCACGCACCTGTACATCCAGCGACTTCATGCCGTGTTCCGCGGCTTTTTTGCCAGCGTCTTCGGCCGCCAATTGCGCGGCAAATGGGGTCGATTTACGCGAGCCTTTAAAGCCCATGCCACCGGCCGAGGCCCACGCAATTGTATTGCCCTGCACATCGGTAATGGTGACCATGGTGTTGTTGAATGTGGAATTCACATGCGCAACACCGTTTGAGATATTCTTCCGCTCGCGACGACGAACTCGGCCTTGGCTAGGTTGTTTTGCCATTGAAATGCTCTCCTCGAGTCAGCGTGACTATTTCTTCTTACCTGCAATGGCCTTTGCCGGGCCTTTGCGGGTACGTGCGTTGGTGTGCGTGCGCTGACCGCGAACTGGCAGATTGCGGCGATGGCGCAACCCACGCAAACAGCCAAGGTCAAGATAACGCTTGATATTCATTGAGGTCTGACGACGCAGGTCACCTTCGACCAAAAAATCCTGATCGATAATATCGCGCAACCGGGTCAGCTCTTCCTCAGACAGATCATTGACGCGGCGTTCATCCGGGACACCGGCTTTCGCACAGATTGTTTTGGCACTGGTTGTTCCAATACCATGAATATAGGTCAGTGCGATCTCGACCCGCTTTTTGGTCGGAATATTTACACCAGCAATTCGTGCCACAGTCAGGCTCCTTTTTTCATGATGACTGTTGTAACAAGTATCCGTTTTACCGGCGCCTATTTTGCCGCATTCATCGGAAGTTTTTCCTTGAAAGCGGCGAATTATAGGCCGAAACTTGTAACAGTCAACCTTAACGCAAACGCGTTACCCCAATAAATTATCTATTTGTGTGGCGACATCCTCGATAGAGCGCATGCCATCCACACTCCGCAACACCCCTTTTTCCAGATAATAGGGAAGCAAAGGTGCTGTATTCTCATGATATACCGCCAAACGTTTCCGAAGGGTGTCGGCATTATCATCACTGCGTGCCGTGCCTGTGCGTCGACGTTCCGACGCACGTTTTTCAATACGGGCAAACAGCGCGTCTTCATCAACTTTAATTTCAATCACATGATCAAGTGCCAACCCCTTGCCGGCCAGCATGTCATCAAGCGCTTTAGCCTGAGCGACAGTTCTGGGAAAGCCGTCAAGAATGACGCCTTTTCCGCAATCGCCCTCATCCATTCTTGCATCAACAATTTTTACAATAACATCGTCCGGAACCAAATTCCCCTGATCAATAGTTTCCTTGGCCCTTGCGCCGAGGTCGCTACCTGAAGCAATAGCAGATCGCAACATTTCGCCTGTAGATAGGTGCACCATACCGTACATCGAAGAAATACGCTCAGCCTGAGCGCCCTTGCCAGCACCCGGTGCACCAAATAAAACGATATTCATTTAACGGCGTCCTTTCAACCGAGATTTTTTGACGAGGCCTTCGTACTGATGGGCAAGCAAATGTGATTGAACCTGACCCACCGTATCTAGCGCTACCGTCACAACGATCAACAACGAAGTGCCACCAAAATAAAAGGGTACAGCATAATGGCTGATCAAGATTTCCGGCAATAAACATACCGCCGCCAGGTATGCCGCGCCTAAAACCGTAAGCCGCGTAAGCACAAAATCAAGATAATCTGCTGTCGATTTACCCGGACGGATTCCCGGTACATAGCCGCCATATTTGCGCAAATTATCTGCAGTTTCTTCGGGGTTGAACACAATTGCCGTATAGAAGAATGCAAAAAACACAATCATGCCGATATAGATAGCCAGATAAAGCGGCTGGCCACGCCCGAGCAATGCATTCAAAGTCACAAGCCAGTCAGCCCCGCCAGACTGCCCCCCAGTCAAATTAATGATGGACACGGGCATCAACAACAATGACGACGCGAAAATCGGTGGGATCACGCCCGGCACATTGATTTTTAGCGGTAGGAATGACTGATCGCCACCAAATACCTTGTTACCATGCTGGCGTTTTGGATATTGCACGACGATTTTGCGGACTGACCGTTCAATGAAAACGATAAAGGCAATCACCGCCGCCGCCATTACAAACAGCAGCACAATCAGCAATGAAGACAAGGCCCCGGTGCGCCCTAATTCCAAGGTGCCTGCCAACGCCGTTGGCAGTTCGGCAACAATGCCTGAGAAAATGATCAGGGAAATACCATTGCCAACACCGCGGCTGGTTATTTGTTCGCCAAGCCACATTAGGAACAATGTGCCACCAACCAATGTCACCACGGTTGTAAGCCTGAAAAACACACCCGGGTCACCAACAACACCGCTAGCAGATTCAAGCGCAACAGCGATACCGTACCCTTGCACACTGGCCAATAAAACCGTCAGATAACGGGTATATTGATTGATGGTCTTGCGGCCACCCTCACCGTCTTTTTTCAACGCTTCCAGAGATGGCACAATAGCTGTCATCAACTGCATGATAATCGACGCGGTGATGTACGGCATAATGTTCAGCGCAAAAATCGTCATACGGCCAAGAGCACCACCAGAAAACATGTCAAACATGCCCAAGATGCCGCTGGATTGCTGCGAGAAAATATCGGCCAATGCGCCCGGGTTAATGCCCGGCAATGGTAAATAAGTGCCAAGGCGGTAGATGATCAAGGCGCCAACTGTAAACCAAAGCCGCTTTTTCAGCTCATCAGCTTTTGCCAACGCGCCGAAACCAGCCCCAGCTGCCATGCGATCAGTCGGTGATGCCATGCGCCCGCTCTACCTTACCTATTCAGCTGCGGCGGCTGGGACAACAATCTTGCCACCAGCTTTTTCAACTGCAGCGACCGCTGCCTTTGAGGCGCCAGCTGCATGAATTTCAACTTTTTTAGCGGTCAGTTCACCTTTGGCAAGAATGCGCACACCATCACGCGGCTTGCTGATCACACCAGCCGCCAACAATGCGGCAGAGTCAACCGGCTTACCGGCATCCAGCTTGCCCGCATCAATCGCCGCCTGCAAACGGCCGAGATTGACCTCGACATAATTCTTGCGGAACACATTGTTGAATCCACGCTTTGGCAGACGCCGGTGGATCGGCATCTGACCGCCTTCAAAGCCATTGATAGACACACCTGAACGTGCCTTTTGGCCCTTGTGACCACTGCCAGATGTTTTGCCTGTACCAGAGCCGATACCGCGTCCAACCCGCTTGGCGTTTTTGGTCGCGCCAGGATTGTCTTTGACTAGGTTCAGTTTCATTTTTTGCTCCTGCCGGCCGGTACATATCACCCTGCCGTCGTTTTAGAATCTAACTATGCTTATTGTTCGACGCGTACCAAATGCTTGACCTTGTTGATCATGCCGCGCACTGACGGTGTATCTTCCAGATCCCGGGTGCGGCCAATCTTGTTCAAGCCAAGGCCAATCAATGTCTGCCGCTGGTCGCTTTTGCGTCCAATCGCGCTTTTGGTCTGCGTGACCTTAACCGTTGATTTAGCAGCCATCTACACTCTCCTAATTCGCGGCGGCGGCTTCATCGCCGGCCTGATTATCTTCGCGTTTACCCAGTACATCAGCCACCCGCTTGCCACGCTTTTGTGCAACAGCGCGCGGAGCCTGAATATGGCCAAGGGCAGAAAATGTCGCCTTGATCATGTTATGGGGGTTAGAACTGCCTATTGATTTGGCAACAATGTCTTGGATGCCCAGCACTTCAAACACCGCACGCATTGGGCCACCAGCAATAATCCCGGTACCCGCTTGCGCCGCCCGCAACAACACCTTGCCCGCGCCATAAAAGCCTTTGATATCATGATGCAATGTACGCCCATCGCGCAACGGCACCCTGATCATGTTACGCTTGGCACTTTCGGTTGCTTTGCGAATGGCCTCTGGCACCTCGCGGGCTTTACCGGTGCCAAAACCAGCGCGCCCTTTGCCATCACCAACCACAACAAGTGCGGCAAAACCAAACCGGCGCCCACCCTTGACCACTTTGGCCACACGGTTGATGCCAACCAGCTTTTCGAGCAGTTCCGGCTCTTCGCGTTCTGCGCTACGATCCCGACGTTCGTTATTGCGTGCCATAAATCCGTGCTCCTTAGAATTTCAAACCGGCTTCACGCGCGGCATCGGCCAACGCTTTTACGCGACCATGGAAAATATACCCACCGCGATCGAACACCACAGCGTCTATGCCCTTTGCTTTGGCCCGCTCGGCAACGAGTTTGCCAACAACAGCCGCCGCCGCAGCATCAGCTGTTGTCTTGCTTGCCTTTTTAAAATCAGCATCAAGTGTTGATGCGGCCGCCATGGTATTGCCCGCCTGATCATCAATGATTTGCGCATAAATATGCTTGGACGAACGATGCACTGTCAGACGCGGCTGGCCATTTGCCACCTTGCGCAACTTTGTACGACTACGCGCCCGGCGACGCTCAAATAGTTCTTTAGCTGTAAACATGAGCGGTCCCTACTTCTTCTTACCTTCTTTGCGCACAATATGCTCTTCAGCATATTTCACACCCTTGCCCTTAAATGGCTCTGGCGGACGCTTTGAACGTACTTCAGATGCAAACTGGCCAAGCAGTTGCTTGTCAGCGCCTGAAATATTGATCTGGGTGTTATTTTCAACGGCAACGGTCAGCCCGGCAGGAACATCCATTTCGACCGGGTGGCTGTAACCAAGGCTCAACACCAATTTATTGCCCTGCATCGCGGCGCGATAACCAACACCGTTGATTTCAAGTTTGCGCGTAAACCCTTCGCCAACGCCAACAACCATATTGTTGATGGTCGCACGCATGGTGCCCCACAATGATTGTGACAGCTTGGTTTTGCGGCGCGGTTTAACGGTGGCAACATCATCAGCGACAACCAGTTCCACTTCACTGTGCAACGGCGCACTCAATTCACCATTTTTACCTTTAACAACAACCACACCATCTTGCTGTGACACCGTCACACCGGAAGGAATGGCAATTGCGCTGTTACCGACACGAGACATGTCAATCGCTCCTTAAAATACGTGGCAGAGGACTTCGCCGCCGACTTTTGCCGTACGCGCCTCGTTATCTGACAAAACGCCACGTGGGGTCGACAAAATGGCGATGCCAAGTCCGTTATACACCCGCGGCAAGTCACGAATACCGTAATACACACGGCGACCCGGACGTGATACCCGCTTAATTTCAGAAATCACCGGCTGGCCTTCATGATATTTCAGCTCAATTTTCAGCTCTTTCAGGCCCGGGCGAATATCAACGCTTGAATAGTTGCGGATATAGCCTTCGCGCTTGAGAACTTCTAACACATTGCTGCGGAACCGTGACGCTGGGCTTGATACAACGCTTTTGCGCGCATTTTGGCCGTTGCGGATACGGGTCAGCATATCACCAAGAGGATCACTCATAGACATCTTGCTTTTCTCCTCTTACCAGCTTGACTTCACAACACCCGGCACCTGCCCCATAGAGGCAAGGTCGCGCAGGGCGATACGAGACATTTTCAATTTACGATCATAACCACGTGGACGGCCAGAGACCTCACAGCGGTTACGTACGCGGATTTTAGAACTATCGCGTGGTTCTTCAGACAGTTTCAGAACCGCCTGAAAACGCTCTTCCATCGATACATTTTTATCAGCGATAATCGCCTTCAACGCCGCACGACGAGCGCCACGGGCAGCGACAATACGCTTGCGCTTATTGTTCTTTTCTACGGCACTTTTCTTAGCCATGACTGAACCCTTCTGCTCTTACGCTTTGATGAACGGAAATTCGAAGCCAGCGAGCAATTCCCGCGCTTCATCATCCGTATTAGCCGAGGTCACAACGATAATATCCATACCGCGCATCTCATCGACCTGATCATAGTCAACTTCAGGAAAAACGATCTGTTCCTTGATCCCCATGGCGTAATTGCCACGACCATCAAAGCTCTTACCGTTCAATCCACGGAAATCACGAACCCGCGGCAAGGCAATATTCACCAAACGATCAAGAAATTCATACATCCGCTCACGCCGCAATGTGACTTTACAACCAATCGGCATGCCCTCGCGCAATTTAAAGGCGGCATTGGCCTTTTTCGCACGTGTTACAACAGGCTTCTGACCAGTAATTGCCGCAAGCTCGCGGGTGGCGTGTTCGATTTTCTTAGAATCACGAACGGCTTCGCCAACCCCCATATTGACCACAACTTTTTCCAGCTTGGGTGCCTGCATTTCGTTGGCATATCCAAACTTTTCCATCAGCGCCGGGCGAACTGCCGTCAGATAATGTTCTTCTAAACGCGTTTTCATCTCAGCTTTTCCACTCCTTACTCTGGGTTATGCCAGAGCTTTGCCAGACCGCTTTGCGACCCGCACTTTTTCGCCATCCTTCACCTCAAAGCCAACGCGCGTTGCCGCACCGCTTTCTGGATCAACATGAGCTACATTAGAAATATGCAAAGGCGCTTCCATAGAAATAATGCCACCGGCATCATTCTGTGTCGCGCGGCGATGCCGCTTGACCATGTTCACACCTTGGACCCGTACCCGTGACTCAGCACGAAGCACTTCTAACACTTCGCCTTTTTTGCCTTTGTCACGACCGGTGATCACAACAACCTGGTCGCCTTTTTTAATTTTGAATTTCCCAGCCATTACAGCACCTCCGGTGCCAGAGAAATAATTTTCATAAATTTGCGGCCACGCAATTCACGTGTGACCGGGCCAAAAATACGTGTGCCGATTGGCTCATCCTGTTTGTTCAACAACACCGCGGCGTTGCGATCAAACCGAATGGCGCTACCATCTGCCCGGCGAATTTCTTTGGCCGTGCGCACGATAACGGCACGGTGCACGTCACCTTTTTTGACCTTACCGCGTGGGATCGCTTCTTTCACAGACACCACAATCACGTCGCCAACACCGGCGACTTTACGACCTGACCCACCCAAAACCTTGATGCATTGCACACGGCGCGCACCAGAGTTATCGGCAACCTCAAGATTTGACTGCATTTGAATCATGTCAGTCTCCCCTAGCCTTTAACCACATCGTCATAGACCACTTCAAAGGTCTTTGACTTCGATACTGGTGCACATTCACGAATACGCACGCTGTCACCCTCTTTGAACCGGTTTTCAGCATCATGTGCCGCAAACTTCTTGGACTGGGTGATAATCTTTTTATACACCGGATGCATAATGCGACGCTCGACGCTGACGGTAACCGTCTTATCGGCTTTATCGCTTACAACAGTGCCTTGCATGGTACGCTTTGGCATAACTTGCTTTCCTTACTTTGCAGCGCTGGCCTGCTGGCCAAGGACAGTTTTAATACGAGCGATTTCACGGCGCACAACCCGTGCACGTGATGGATTTTCTACCTGACCACCAGCGGTCTGAAAACGCAGGTTAAACTGCTCTTTTTTCAGCTCCACAAGCTGTGTTTTCAGCTCGTCAGGTGTTTTGGCGCGAAGCGCTTCAGCCTTAACAGTTGCCATGAGTGCCTCTCCCCTTAATCAGAGTCGCCAAGGCGGCGCACAATACGTGTATCGAGGGGCAGTTTGGCGGCAGCAAGCGTCAATGCCTGTTGCGCCAGATCCCACGGCACACCATCAATTTCAAACATGATCCGGCCAGGCTTGACCCGCGCCACCCAATATTCTGGTGACCCCTTACCTTTACCCATCCGCACCTCAGCAGGCTTTGATGATACAGGCACATCAGGGAAAATACGGATCCAGACACGACCAGCACGGCGCAAATGACGGGTGATGGCCCGGCGCGCGGCTTCGATCTGACGCGCTGTCACACGCTCTGGCGTCACAGCTTTGAGACCGTATGCACCAAAATTCAACTGTGTTCCACCCTTGGCCATGCCATGGATACGGCCCTTGTGGGCTTTACGGAACTTTGTACGCTTTGGCGAAAGCATCTACCTATCTCCTCCGACTTAACCGTTGCTGCGTGGCGCTGGGCCAGACTGCTGTTCGGCGAGCCGCTTGTCTTGAGCCATCGGGTCATGTGCCATGACCTCGCCCTTAAATACCCATACTTTGATGCCGCAAGCCCCGTAGGTGGTAAACGCGGTGGCTTCACCATAATCTACATCAGCGCGCAATGTATGCAGCGGCACACGGCCTTCGCGGTACCATTCAGTACGTGCGATTTCAGCGCCACCCAAACGGCCAGCACAGTTAATCCGTACACCAAGTGCCCCCAGCCGCATGGCGGATTGCACCGCCCGCTTCATGGCCCGGCGGAACCCCACACGACGTTCCAACTGCTGGGCGATATTTTCAGCTACCAGCTTGGCATCAATTTCAGGCTTGCGCACTTCAACAATATTCAAGCTGACTTCGCCGCCAATCCGTGCAGACAAATCAGCGCGCAGCTTTTCAATATCCTGACCCTTTTTACCAATGATCAAACCGGGGCGACCAGCGTGAATCGTCACCCGCGCCCGACCAGCAGGACGTTCAATCACAACACGGCTAATGGCGGCTTGCTTCAACCGGTCCATCAAATAGCTACGTAGTTGGATATCTTGATGCAACAATTCGCCATAGTTGCGACCTGCATACCATCTAGAATCCCATGTGCGGTTGATACCGACGCGCAGACCGATTGGCTTTACTTTTTGACCCATCCTACTGCTCTCCTCTTTCACCGACCACAATAGTCAGGTGTGAAAATGGCTTTAAAATCCGCGCCCCACGGCCCTTCGCACGCGCCCGAAAGCGCTTCATCACCAGCCCCTTACCAACATGTGCTTCTTTTACAAACAACCGGTCAACATCCAGCGAATGGTTGTTTTCGGCGTTAGCAATGGCTGATTGCAGGGCTTTTTTTACATCGCCTGAAATACGACGACGCGAAAACGTTAATGTTGCGAGTGCCTTATTCACATCCATACCGCGGATCATCGCGGCAACCAGATTTAGCTTTTGCGGGCTGACGCGCAAATTACGCGCCACCGATTTGGCTTCGCTATCAGACAAGGTACGAGGATTTGCTTGCTTACCCATGATACGTCCCTAACGCTTTGATTTCTTATCGGCGGCATGGCCGTAATAAGTACGGGTTGGTGCGAATTCGCCAAATTTATGCCCGACCATTTCTTCAGATACCGACACCGGAATAAATTTATTGCCGTTGTGTACGCCAAAAGTCAGTCCAACAAACTGCGGCATGATAGTGGACCGGCGCGACCAGGTCTTGATGACCTCATTGCGACCAGATTCACGAACCTTGTCCGCTTTTTTCATCAGATACCCATCAATAAATGGGCCTTTCCAAACTGAACGTGCCATGACTATCTACGCCCCTTATGGCTTGCGACGCCGCACAATCAGGCGGTCAGTCTTTTTGTTAGAACGTGTGCGCTTGCCTTTGGTTGGCTTACCCCAAGGTGTTACCGGATGACGGCCACCTGACGTGCGCCCTTCACCACCACCATGCGGGTGATCAATCGGGTTCATCACCACACCGCGAACATGCGGACGACGACCAAGCCAGCGGCTACGACCGGCCTTGCCGATCTTGATGTTTTGCTGATCAGGGTTTGACACAGCACCGATTGATGCCATGCATTCAGACCGCACCAAACGAACTTCACCAGAGGTCAGACGCAAAATCGCATAACCGCGGTCACGACCAACCAGCTGGATATAAGTGCCAGCAGACCGTGCCAATTGGCCGCCTTTGCCCGGCTTTAATTCAACGTTGTGTACCAATGTACCAACCGGGATGTTCGCCAGTGGCAGGGCATTGCCCGGCTTAATGTCAGACCCGATGCCAGAACGCACGCGGTCACCAACGGATAGACGCTGTGGTGCCAGAATATAGCTCTGCACGCCGTCATCATAGGTGATGAGCGCAATAAAAGCGGTCCGGTTCGGATCATATTCAATCCGCTCGACGGTGGCTTCAACACCGGTCTTGGTGCGTTTGAAATCAATCAGACGATAGCGGCGCTTATGACCGCCGCCCTTTTGCCAAGCTGTGACGTGACCAGAATTATTGCGTCCACCGGTTTTGCTCAACCCTTCGGTCAGCTTTTTAACCGGACCGCCCTTGTACAGGGCCGACTTGTCCACAAGAACAAGGTTACGCTGGCTTGGGGTGGTTGGGTTGAATTTTTTCAAAGCCATTTTATTACACTCCCATCAGGTCAATATTCTGACCTTCTGCCAATGTCACCATTGCTTTTTTCATGTCGCTACGCCGGCCTGGACGCCCGCGAAATGTCTTTGTCTTGCCTTTTTGCACAATCGTATTGACGGCTGTGACTTTGACATTGAACAACATCTCTACAGCGGCCTTAATTTCAGGCTTGGTTGCATCCATCGCAACAGCAAAAGTGACCTGACCATTTTCATTGGCCATGGTTGCTTTTTCTGTGATGATTGGCCGCAAAATTGTGTCATAGGCGGCGGCCTTTGAAACAACAGTGTTGACCCGCTTACGCGCACGAATACTCATTTCAGGCGCTCCTCAAGATGGGCCGCGGCGTCCTTTGACAACACCAGAACATCACGACGCAGAATGTCATACACATTAATGCCCTGCTGCGGCAGAACATCAACCAAAGGAATATTGCGGGCCGCCTTAACAAATGCTTCGTCAAGTTCTGCACCACCAATAATCAGCGCGTTTTCAGCCCCTAATTTAGCAAGCTGACCACGTAATTTTGCCGTTTTGCCAGCGTCCTTGCCCCCAGAAGCCAATTTATCAATGACCAAAAGCTTGCCTTCGGCCGCCTTTGAGGACAACGCTGAACGCAATCCCAATTGCCGCACCTTCTTAGGAAGGTGATGACCATGATCACGCACCACTGGGCCATGCACAACACCACCGCCGCGGAATTGCACAACAGATGCCGCACCGTGACGCGCCCGCCCTGTGCCTTTTTGCTTGAACATCTTTGCTGTGGTTGCTGATACCTCAGAACGAGATTTTACTTTGTGGGTACCGGCACGGCGCTTGGCCAACTGCCATTTTACCACACGGGCGACAATGTCTCCACGCGGGGCCACCCCAAAAACAGCATCAGCAAGCGTAACATCGCCAGCAGATTTATTATCCAGCGTTTTAACAGCTACCTTCATGACCCTATTCCTTTTCGCTTTCAGCGGCAGCGTCTTCAGCAGCTGCGCTTGGCGCCTCATCAGCGACAGCGGCATCATCGGCCGACTCAGCCACCGGTGCATTATCGGCGGCGGCTCCTTCAGTTGGCGCTTCGTCAGCATCACTCGCGCTTACTGCGCCCACAAGACCAGCCGGAAAAGGCGCGTCTTCGGGCATATTCGCCTTAATGGCGTCGCTGATTAAAACCCAGCCATTTTTAGGGCC
>CAJWSS010000018.1:0-16006 GCA_913045915.1 uncultured Alphaproteobacteria bacterium
TTCCGAACTCCCGGTGTGGGAGCGGTCGTTCTGGGCCGGAGTTCAAGCTGTCAGTTGTGACCAGATCGGTCTGGACGCAGCTTGCTGGCGCCCTCCAGATAGGGATGCTTCGGTGTTGAGCCCTCCGGAAGCCAGGCATGGGCCAAGACACGGATGCAACGGGGCAGATCGCCCTGGACAGCCATCTGCTGACAATCCAGCAGGGCAACACCATCCCAGCCATGGCGCTGTCGGGCCTCCGCAGCCGGGAAGCAGGCATCCAGGTCTGCGGTGACCGAAAAGGTCACTGAAACGATCCGATCCGGACTTAACCCGTTGCGATCGACGAGGGCATCCATCAGGTCGCGAACGGATGAGCGAATCGCTTCACTCGTGTTGGCTGAGCAGGTGGTTGCCCCCCGCAGGCCGAAGAGACGAAGGCTTGCGGTCATGGGCGGTACAACCAGAGCAACTGGCCGCTGCCCATCAGTTCAAGACTGAGGCGTTGCTGCAACGGTTCGATCAGGCTGCTTCCCGGCAGCAGACCCATCAACTTCTTCTTGGATCGCCCCAACGTGACCGGGCGGACATTTTCCTCATCCAGATCGGCAAGCCGTGCCGCCAGCCTTCGGGCGTGCTCCTCATCCCCCAACTCATCCACAAGGCCGAGCTGTTTGGCTTGTTCGCCGCTGAACACGCGACCGTCAGCAAAACTTCGCACCGATTCCGGCGTGAGCTTCCGTCCCTCCGCCACGACGCTGACGAACTGGCCGTAGCTGCTGTCGATCAGGGCCTGCAGGAGGGCACGTTCATCGCTGCTCAGCGGGCGATCGGGGGAAAGAATGTCTTTGTACGGACCGCTTTTGACGGTGTCGAAGCGGATGCCGATCTTCTCGAACACCTTCGAAAGGTCGTTGCCGCGAAGAATCACCCCGATGGAGCCGGTGATTGTTCCCGGGTTGGACACGATGGATTCAGCGGCTACGCCGATGTAGACCCCACCCGAAGCTGAAATGTTGCCGAAGCTGGCAACAACCCGACACCCCTTTTCACGCAGGCGAAGAATGGCGGCGTGAATTTCCTGGCTGTCACCGACCGTGCCCCCAGGGCTGTCGATGCGCAGCAAGAGTGCCGGAAACTCCCGATCGGCCACCTCTTTCAGGGCCTTTAACACCCGCTTGCGCGTGGCGCCGTTGATCGGGCCTTCCACCACGATCCGTGCCATCCGCCGACGTGATTTGCGGCGCCAGGGCCAGATCATCTTGCGCAACTGCAAACCTTCAGATCTTAAAAAGGCCGTCTTCCCCCTCTGCCATGCCACCGATCCGCCTCTGGCTGCTGATGGTTCTGCCCTTTGCGCTTTGGGGGTCGGCCATGACGGCGATGGCACCCTTGCTTGAAAGTGGGGGCTCCTGGTGGGTGGCAGCACTGAGGTTGCTGCCGGCCGGTGCCCTGTTGATTGTCTGGACGGTTCTGACCGGGCGTTCCTGGCGCATTGATCCCAGGGATCTGGGTTGGTTTCTCCTGTTCACCGCAGTGGATGCCTGCCTGTTCCAGGCTCTGCTTGCCCGTGGACTTGCCGGTACTGGTGCAGGCCTCGGTTCCGTGCTGATTGACTCTCAGCCCCTGTTGGTGGCGCTGCTAGCGCGGCTCCTGTTTGCGGATTCCATCAACCCCTTCGGCTGGCTTGGACTTGCTCTGGGGTCGGCCGGCATTCTCTGCCTCGGCGTGCCTGCAGACCTCCTGGGGCATTGGTGGCTTCTGCTGGATCCGCCTCAGATCCGCCAGCTTCTCCAACCCGGCGAGGGGTGGATGCTGCTTGCGGCTCTGGCCATGGCCGTGGGCACGGTGTTGATTCGCTATGCCTCACGTCACAGCGACCCCGTGGCGGTCACCGCCTGGCACATGCTGCTCGGAGGGACGCCGCTCCTGCTGATCGCTGAAACGCAGAGTGGCTGGAGTGCCCCTGCCTGGACGCTTCTTGACTGGGCCCGAATGGGCTTCGCCAGCCTCTTCGGCAGTGCTCTCGCCTATGGCCTGTTCTTCTGGTTCGCCAACCGGCGGGACCTCACCTCGTTCAGCAGCCTGGGTTTTCTCACCCCGGTGTTCGCGTTGGCCACAGGTGGGTGGTTCCTGGGCGAACGGCTGGACTGGCTTCAGTGGGTGGGAGCGTCGATGGTCCTGATATCAGTGGTCTTCGTAAGTCAACGCAAACGTCTGTGGGAGCCACAGCCTCACCAACAGCCTGTGGGATGACATCAGCTCCTTTGGATCTCGTCCTCGTCAGCACACCCATCGGCGCCCTCGGCAGTGGCCGTGGCATCTTCGCCTGTTTCTGCCGGGCTGGCAGTCTGCTGATCATTGTCATCAGCTTCACCGGTTACAGCCACCCCAGTTTTCAGCTGGGTTTCGGCTTCGGCCAGTGACCGCGCAATGTTGACAATGACTGATACGGATACTTCGGGATGCAACCGGATGCGTGTATCGGTCAGGCCAAGTGTTTTGATCGCACGGTCCATAATGACCTGACTGCGGCTGATGGTAAAGCCAGCTTCGGTGACAGCCTCGGCAATATCACGTGATGTCACGGACCCAAATAATTGGCCCATTTCAGATGCCGCGCGGACCATATTGACCGCCAGACCTTCCATTTTTTTGGCTTCGGTTTCAGCTTCTGACCGTTTGGTCAGATTATCAGCTTCGCGTTGTGCACGTTCTGATTCGAACCGTTCCATATTGGCTTTGTTGGCCCGTAGAGCTTTGCCTTGCGGCAACAGATAATTGCGCGCATATCCCGGCTTTACGTTCACCAGATCGCCCATCTGTCCAAGCTTTTCGATGCGCTCAAGAAGAATAATTTGCATGTTATTGGTCTCCTGTTATCCGGCTATGCCTATTCAGAAACATAAGGCATTAATGCCAGAAAGCGTGCGCGCTTGATGGCGGTTGCAAGTTCACGCTGTTTCTTTGCTGATACAGCTGAAATGCGCGATGGAACAATTTTGCCCCGTTCCGAGGTAAAGCGAAGCAACAGCTTGGTGTCTTTATAATCAATTTTTGGCGCGTTTGGACCAGAAAATGGACAAGCTTTACGACGACGGTTAAATGGCTTGCGAACGGCTTCGCGTTTGATTTCTAACTGTGTCATGGATTAGTCCTCGCTATTGTCTGAGCTGTCATCTTTTTCCGCAGGTGCGTCGGCATCAGCCTGATCGCGCTGGCCGCGAGATGACCGTTCTGTTTTGGCCTGCATCATGATTGATGGACCCTCTTCAACCTCTTCGATATTCAGGTTTAAAAACCGCAAAACATCTTCGTTCAGCCCCATGATGCGTTCATATTCACGCAACGCTTCAGGTCCGGTCTCGAGGTTGAACATCACGTAATGGCCTTTCCGGTTCTTTTTGATCCGGTAGGCAAGGCTCCGCAGTCCCCAATATTCGCGTTTCTTAATCGAACCGCCAGCAGATGTGATGATTTCAGCAAATTCATCTGCCATGGCTTCAACTTGGGCAGATGTAATATCTTGGCGTGCAATAAACACGCTTTCATACAAGCGCATGATAACTCCTTATGGCTCATTGTTGATCTTGATGATCTGGCTTATTTGCCGTACCAGCATGATCAACTAACCGGGTATTCCGGCAAGGATTTAGGTCTTAGATGTATCGTCAACCAGCCTTTTGACTAGATGACTGCGGCGCACAATACACATTCATTGTGATTTTGCAAGTCTTTCAGTTGGCTTGTGCCATTGTTGCCGCCGGGTAGACGCGTTGACGCCGGGTGCAAAAACTTGTCTTATGGGTGAAAATCGGGAGTCGGTCACTGTACGCATTGCTTTTTTGGCCGGGTCATTCGTCACTGTTTCTTTTTGCCGGCATGGGTCTGGCGCTATAATTGGGTTAAAGCATATGACATCCTATGAGATCGCGTTTTTATTTCCCGGACAGGGGTCGCAGGCTGTTGGCATGGGGGTCGCCTTGGCGGCATCACACCAGCCGGCCAAACAAGTGTTTGATGAAGTGAATGACGCCTTGGGCGAAAATCTATTTGAGATCATGGCCAATGGCCCGGATGATCTCATCAGGATGACACGCAACGCGCAACCAGCATTGTTTGCGACATCGATGGCGGCGGTACGGGTGCTGGAATCAGAACTTGGCAAGCCCTTGGCAGATCAAAATGCGGTTTGTGCCGGACATTCGCTGGGCGAATATGCGGCATTGGCGGCGGCTGGCAGTCTGCAGATCGGCGATGCGGCACGCTTGCTCCGCCAGCGCGGTGATGCCATGCAGGAAGCGGTGCCGGTTGGTGCTGGGGCGATGGCTGCTATTCTTGGCGGCGATGAAGATCAGATCAGCGCTATCATTGCGGCATCACAAGATGCGGGTCTGGTGGAAATCGCCAATGACAATGCGCCCGGGCAGATTGTCATTAGCGGTGCCGCAGATGCCGTTGATAAGGCGATTGATGAAGCCAAAGCCGCCGGCTTGCGCCGCGCCATTAAATTGCCAGTATCGGCGCCGTTCCATTGCGGTTTGATGGCGCCAGCCGCTGACGTCATGCGCGCGGCATTGGCGACCAGCCAAATCAGTGATGCGGTGATGCCGGTATTTTGCAATGTTACTGCCGCCGCTGAGACTGCCGCTGATAAACTGCGCGACAATTTGGTCACGCAAGTGACAGCGCGTGTGCGCTGGCGTGAGTCTCTGATCGCCATGCAGGCGGCTGGGTGCCGGCGCTATGTTGAGCTTGGCACAGGGAAAGTTCTATCAGGTTTGGTTAAGCGCAGCCTAGAGGATGTCACTGTGGTAAATCTTGATGGGCCAGACGATCTGGACAGTGTGCTGGCCGCGCTATAACATGGGTGATGCCACAAGGCCGAAGTTAAAAAAGAGGAATTTTTATGTTTGATCTAACCGGTAAAACCGCGCTTGTCACTGGGGCCAGCGGCGGTATTGGCGAGGCTGTGGCGCGCGCGTTGCACGCCCAAGGGGCCACAGTGGTGCTACATGGCACGCGGGCGGAAAAACTTGAAGCGCTCAAACAACAGCTTGGCGCGCGGGCGTTTGCGCTGGCGGTTGATTTGTCTGACCGCGATGCAGTGGCTGGTTTGATCGAGGCGGCCACCGATCTAGCCGGGCCGATTTCCATTCTTGTCAATAACGCGGGCATCACCCGTGATGGATTGTTGATGCGGATGAAGGATGAAGATTGGGACGCTGTGTTAGAGGTCAATATGACAGCGTCAATGAGCCTTTGCCGGGCGGCAATGCGCGGCATGATGAAAGCCAAAACCGGGCGTATCATCTCTATTTCATCAGTTGTTGGCGTGACCGGCAATCCTGGGCAAACAAATTATGCGGCCTCAAAAGCTGGGATGATTGGCTTTAGCAAATCGCTGGCGGCTGAAGTCGCCAGCCGCGGTTTGACAGTCAATGTCGTTGCCCCCGGTTTTATCGAAACGCCGATGACGGATGTGCTAGATGAGTCGCAGAAAACAGGGCTGCTGTCGCGGGTGCCAGCCGGGCGTTTAGGGCAGGCCGATGAAATTGCCGCCGCCGTGGTGTTTCTGGCAAGTGATGAAGCATCCTATATTACTGGTGCAACACTTCATGTGAATGGCGGTATGGCAATGCTTTGATTCCGGCACGCAAACCGGTATAATGAATAAACAGGGTGGCATATCAGCAAAAACTATGTTATCTGCCGCCAACTTTGATTTCTCCGGCCAGTTTCGGCCAACATCCAAGCTTCTAAGAGGGGGCACTTATGAGCGATATTGCAGATCGTGTTAAAAATATTGTTGTTGAACATTTGGGCGTTGATGCCGATAAGGTGGTCGAGGGCGCAAGTTTCATCGATGATCTTGGCGCTGACAGCCTAGATACAGTCGAACTGGTGATGGCGTTTGAAGAAGAGTTTGGCGTTGAAATCCCAGACGATGCTGCAGAACGTATCCTGACAGTGAAAGACGCGGTGTCATTCCTCGAAGAAAACGCTGGTTAATTACCGCAGTTGACTATGGCTGTGCATTGCCGTTGCGATGGTGATGCGCAGCCGCTAACTGGCCAATAATATTTCCTGGAGGGTTGCTTTGCGTCGAGTCGTAGTTACCGGATTAGGGATGGTTACCCCACTTGGATCGGGGGTGGACCATAATTGGTCAGAAATAACCGCTGGCAAAAGCGGTATATCCAAAATTGAAAATTTTGATGTGTCTGACATTAGCTGTCGGATTGCTGGTCAGGTGCCGGGTGCCGACCAACCTGGCGGTCTTAATCTTGATGATTGGATTGACCCGCGTGAACAACGCAAGCAAGACAGATTCATTCAGCTTGGTCTTGCCGCGGCATGTCAGGCGGTTGAAGATTCCGGCTGGAAGCCAGATGACCGCGAGGCACAAAATCGCACGGGTGTGATGATTGGGTCTGGTATTGGCGGTCTTGAATCGATTGTTGTTACCGACCAATTGATGAATGAAAAAGGGCCGCGTCGCATCAGCCCGTTTTTTATCCCGTCAGCCTTGATCAATCTTATTTCGGGTCATGTGTCGATTCGTTATGGGTTTCGCGGGCCGAACCACGCGGTTGTCACGGCCTGTTCAACCGGCGCGCATGCCATTGGTGATGCGGCGCGGATGGTGGCGCTTGACGATGCCGATGTGATGGTTGCTGGCGGTGCTGAAGCCGCTGTCTGCCGGATTGGTATGGCTGGGTTTGCCGCCGCGCGTGCGCTGTCGACAAGCTATAATGACACGCCTGAGGTGGCATCACGGCCATGGGACAAGGGGCGTGACGGGTTTGTGATGGGCGAAGGCGCTGGTATTGTGGTTCTGGAAGAACTGGAACATGCCAAAGCACGCGGTGCAAAAATTTATGCTGAAGTCAAAGGCTATGGGATGTCTGGTGATGCGCATCATATCACCGCCCCAGCTGATGATGGCGATGGTGGGTTCCGTGCCATGCAAGCCGCGATGAAGCGTGCTGGTTTAACGCCGGCTGATATTGATTATGTCAATGCACACGGCACATCAACGCCGCTTGGTGATGTGATTGAGGCCAAGGCTGTGGCACGCCTGCTTGGTGATGCCATTGGCTCGGTGTCGATTTCTTCTACCAAAAGTGCGACCGGGCATTTACTGGGGGCGGCTGGGGCCATTGAGGCCATCTATTCAATTAAAGCCGTTGAAACCGGTATGTTGCCGCCGACCCTAAATCTGAATGAACCTGAAGATGACGTGGCTGGATTTGATCTGGTGCCGCTGAAAAGCCGCCAGCGTCAAGTGCGCAACGCCATGTCTAATTCCTTTGGCTTTGGTGGCACCAACGCATCTTTGATTGTTGGCCAGGTGACCTGATGCTCGGATCTGCCGCCCGGTTGATCGCCCGGCCGGCAATTCTTTGTGGGGTGCTGGCATTTTCCATAGCGACCGCAAGCTGGCTGTGGCTGTCCACGATGCTTGACCGTCCCGGACCGCATGCAAGCGACAGCGTGATTATTGTCAGTCCCGGCAGTGGACACGCGGTGGTGCGATGGGACCTGCAACGGGCTGGCGTTTTACATCAAATCTACCATTATGATGCGGCGCGGATGCTGGCCGGCGATAAATTTATGCCAAAGGCCGGAGAATTTTTGCTGCCAGCAGGGGCTAGTCTGCGCCAGATTATGGATATTTTGCATAAGGGCAAAAGCCTGCAACGCCGGCTCACCATTGTTGAGGGACAAACCAGTGCCGAAATTGTCACTGTTTTAGAGGCCATGCCCGCATTGACCGGTGCGATTGAGTCGCCGGTTGATGAGGGCAGTCTCTATCCCGATACCTATTTCTATACTTACGCAACCGCGCGCCAAGATGTGATCATGCGTATGCAAGATAAAATGCAAATCACCCTAGCCGAGGCATGGGCCAACCGACAGTCTGATCTTCCCTACAAGACACCCTATGAAGCGTTAATCATGGCCTCTATCATCGAAAAAGAAGCCGCCAGCCAAACAGACCGGCAATTGGTGGCGGCGGTGCTGGTCAATCGGATGAAACGCGGTATGCGTCTACAATCAGACCCAACCGTGCGCTATGGTATTGACGTTGAAACGGACCGGCCGATCAGCAAAGCTGATTTACGGCGCAAAACACCATGGAATACATATGTCATTACCGGTTTGCCAAAAACGCCAATTTGCAACCCCAGTTATCAATCGATAGACGCGGCATTACACCCTGCGGTCAGTGATTTTTTATATTTTGTGTCAGATGGATTTGGCGGGTTGCGATTTGCAAAAACGCTGGACGTTCACAATAAAAATGTCAGATTATTTCGGGCGGTTGAAGCGCAAAACCCAGAAGGACCAAAACCATGAAACAGGACCGTAACGCCACATTATCAGACAATGGGGAATTGGGCGGGCGGCGCGGTTTAATGCTGGTGCTGTCATCGCCGTCCGGGGCGGGCAAAACCACTATTGCCAGACGGCTTTTAGCTGAAGATGCCGGGCTTGAACTGTCGGTGTCTGCGACCACAAGGCAACGCCGCCCGGGAGAGGTTGAGGGCAAAGATTACCATTTTGTCACGCCGTCAGATTTTCAAATTATGATCAATGACCGGGCGCTTTTGGAATATGCCAAAGTGTTTGATAATTATTATGGCACCCCATCGGCCCCAGTTATGGCGGCGCTTGCCGAGGGGCGTGATATGCTGTTTGACATTGATTGGCAGGGCACCCAGCAACTCGCCGATGCCAGCCGCGAGGATTTGGTTTCAGTTTTTATTTTGCCGCCCTCTACCCGCGATCTGGAACAACGGCTGTTAAAGCGGGCCCAAGACAGTGCTGATGTGGTGGCCGCGCGCATGTCAAAAGCCGCTGACGAAATCAGCCATTATCGAGAATATGACTATATTCTGGTGAACCGTGACATTGATGTGGCGGTGGCGCAGGTGAAGGCTATTTTGCAGGCAGAAAGGCTACGTCGTGACCGTCAGGTGGGACTGACTGGGTTTGTTAAAACATTGCGCGCTGGCTATTAAGACGCCGTTTTAGCAGTCGACTCATACAGATGTGCTAATTTACAAAACCCCTCAATATCAATGTCTTGCGGTCTTAAATCAGGGGCAATGCCCGCCTCTTTCAACAAATGGTCGCCGTTGATTTTCTTTAACGAACTGCGCAACATTTTTCGGCGTTGGCCAAATGCTGTGCGTGTAATAAATTCTAGCGCTTTTTGTGAACAGGGGTAACGCGGCTGTGCCAGCGGGACAATTTGGACAACTGATGAGATGATTTTTGGGGGCGGGACAAAGGCTGACGCGGGAACATCGAACAGGATTTCAGCATCAGCCCGCCATTTGGTCAGAACGCTCAGCCGTCCATAGGCATCCGTGCCCGGTTGGGCGGTGATGCGCTCGGCGACTTCGCGCTGAAACATCAGCGTCATTGAGTCAAAGCAATTCGCATGTGACAGCCATTGGATCAGCAATGGCGTGGCAATGTTATAAGGAAGATTGGCAATAATACGCCGAGGGGCGGTGCCGATATCCCAAATTGGACTGGTCAGCGCATCGGCCTCGATCAATGTCAACCGTTCGCCTGCCGCCATGGATAATGACGATAACACCGCACTGGCGCGCCGATCTTTTTCAATGGCAATGACATGTGCCGCACCTTCCAGAAGCAAGGCACGTGTCAGCCCGCCCGGACCTGGCCCTATTTCGATGGTCGTGCCTGTCAGCGGGCCGGCACTACGTGCAATTTTTCGGGTCAGGTTCAAATCAAACAGGAAATTTTGTCCAAGCGATTTGCGTGCCCGCATATCCATGCTTTCGACAAG
Organism: uncultured Alphaproteobacteria bacterium; assembly: GCA_913045915.1. Taxonomy (GTDB): domain Bacteria; phylum Pseudomonadota; class Alphaproteobacteria; order Puniceispirillales; family Puniceispirillaceae; genus UBA3439. The sequence continues at coordinate 9,809 of CAJWSS010000018.1, forward strand.
CTGACGCAAGGGGGGCAGGGCGTCAATGCGGGCCGCTATATCGCCATCTTTCATGATGAAGCCGCCAGTGATGTGCTCGCCATTTTGCGGGCCATAGTGATCGCGGCAATCAAGCTGTCTGGGCGCGCCGCCCCAGACCCGGCAATATCCAAACCGGTGCCATGATCAGGTGATGTGCGGATAAAATCTAGCCCCAAGGTGATATTTACGCCCCCAAAAAAATCTAATGTTTTTAGTGGTATAAGCACCTGGTCATGATACATGCCCAAAACCGCATCATAGGAATTGCGCGCCTCTTCATGAAATAATGTATCAGCTGGATGGGGCCCGCTTACGTTGAGCCCGCTTTGTTGCAATGCAGTGATTGCTGGTTGGATTATGTCTTGGTCTTCGCGGCCAATATTGCCGTTTTCGCCGGCGTGCGGGTTCAACCCGGTGATGGCAATACGCGGATTAGGCAGACCAAAATATTGTTTTAAGCTGGCATCTAGTAACCGTGCTGCAGTGACGATTGATTGTTTTGAAATGCTGTCAGCCACAGTGTTCACCGGTATATGGATTGTGAGTGGCACAACCCGTAACACCTCGCTGGCAAGCATCATCATTGGGCCGCCATGATCAACAGATGCCAGACTGGCAAGAAACTCGGTATGGCCGGGATAGGTGAAGCCAGCTTCATAGAGCGATGATTTCTGGATGGGGTTTGTCACCATGCCGGCGGCGACCCCACTACGGCAAAACCCCACGGCAGTGGCGATTGAGTCGATAACCATTTTCCCATTGCGATGGTCTGGTGATCCGAAAACGGGCGGCACCGACCAATCAATTGGAATCACATTCAACGCTTGATCACCGCTGATAAATTGATCTGGGTGTGTGATGGTATGTATGGCGAGCGGCGTACCAAGTGTGGCGGCAATGTCTGCTAGGCGAGTGGGCGATTCAATCACGCAGATATCGCGCTGGCCGGCATGCCATGATTTAATCGTGATTTCAGCCCCAATGCCAGCTGGTTCGCCCGGGGTCACGATCAAGGGAAGGCTGGGTGACATGATGCTAGCGACGTTCTATCGACGCGGCGCGGCGCAACCGCAACAAATACCGTTCGCCAAGTGAACCGAATAATTTCTCGACAATGGCACGTTCCACATCTGCGCGTGACGGCAAATCAATTTTTGCCTTTTCGCGTTTGCACAGCATAAACACTGCAATCCCCTCGCTAAAAGACAGTGGTGCACTGGCCACACCTGGCTGTAATTCATTCACAAGCGTCAGCATTTGTGGGGCCAGACTGCCAACAATGATATTGTCAAGACGGCCCTGCATCCTGGACCCATAGCTATCATGCAGTTTCAGCAGATCTGGACAGTTTGAGATGCCGGCCGTGTCGCGTTCGAGGCGCGCCGCCGCTTCAAGTCGATCGGCATTTGCTGCCGCGGCTGCCAGCGGAAGTAAGGCACGGGTTAGCCATATACGATCTTGACTGGGATCGGCTTGACCATTCTTACGTTCCCCATTTTTTTGAAACAGCAAAATGGCACCATCTTGCTGTATTGGGGGGGTCACCGCACCAACATCTATCTTGGCCAGTGCGTCACTGATATTTTGCGGCAATTGACTTGTTGATAGCCAGCCAAGACGTCCCCCATTTTGGGCACTACCGGCGACCGAATATTGTTGTGCAATGGCGTTAAAATTAGCCCCTTGGGTGACAGCTGAAACAATTTCATTGGCGAGCCTCAGGGTGTCTTGTAGAGGGCGGCTTGGTTCAGGCACCAGAACCAGCTCGCTGACCCGGATTTGCGGTTTTGTGGCATCTTCAAGCATGCGCGCAAGTTCAGCATCAATTTTGGCGTCAACATCGCCTAATTTGTTGCTGAATTTTGCCTGAATGAAACTGGCCCACGCCAGATCAGTCACAAATTTTTGCTGGATAGATGCAGTGTCTAGTTTCAATTCACGCAAAACTTCAAAGCCGTTTTTGTCATTTTGCTGAAATGAGCTGTCAATAAGATCGCGCGCCATGGCAAGGCTACGCGATGCAATATTTGGATCAATTTCCTGCGCGGCGGCAAGTTTCAGCTTTTCATCAATCAACATCTGCAAGGCATCTGTTTCGATACGTTGCCGGTTGCTCTCATTCAGTTTGATATTGGTGACAGCGGCGAGAAAATTCACCCGCTGTGCTAAATCATAATTGGTGATGGGTTGACCATTCACCTTTGCCACAATTTCAATAGCCGCAAATGACGGCTGTATCAAAGCGCTGATCAAAATAAGACCAGAAATGAGCGTCTGCATGAATTGTCGATAAATCACCGGGCAAAAATCCTTTTTGGAACCACCATATCAGCATGGTGGGGTCTGGGTAATTATTGGTTTACGCTTCGTCACCACGGGCAAGAATGATGGCCCCTATTAAAAACACGGCAAATGCGGGTGTCCATGCGGCAACAATTGTAGGTACACGCAAAGATGCACCCATGACTTGCATGAAGTAAGTGAACATGAAAATGACCGTCGCCAACAACACACCGCGTACAAATAAACGAGACCGACTGCCACGTAAACTATTGGTCAATGTCGCGCGTGCCGCCAACATGGTGATGCCAATCATCATCAGCGGCAATGCCAACAGCTGATAAAGATGCATGCGGTGGGCTGTCGCCGGTATGCCGGCATGTTCAAGTGACAGGATGAAATCTGGTAATTGGAAAATCGACAAAGCACGCGGTGAGAGGCTCGATTGCTGCAAATCAAGTGAGCCAAGCCCAGTTGGCAAAATGATAGTGCCAAGCATTTTTTCTTCACCGTTATTTTGCCAGCTGATCGCGTTTTCGACCATCCAGCCGGTTTTTGTTAATTGGCTTGACTCAGCTTTGATAACGCGGCGCAGATTTGACGTTTCATTAAATTCATAAATGATCGGATTCAGGATGCGCGATGAGTCCGCATCCAATGTGTCGCCTCTAAAAATCAATCTGCTGTCCGGCAGATTGTCTCTAATCCAAATACCGCTGTCTGATACAGCCAGATCATTTTTATCGGTGCCAAAAATTTCGGCCATTCTGGCCTCATAGGCAAGCGACGTAACAGCGCCAATCGGATTAATAATGGTAATAAAGGCCATGCCAACCATAAAGCTGGCAAATAATGCCGGGCCCAGCGCCGCCCATATTGATTGTCCGAAGCCACGAACAGCGACAAATTCATTGCTACGATTCCATGAGGAAAAACACAATATAGCCCCAGTCAAAACGGCAAATGGTAAAATCATATGCATGACATTTGGTATATTTAACGCGGCCATACCAACATAATTTATATCAGGGATGGTGCGGGTCAAAACGCTCACCCGGCGTACAAGCTCTATAGTCTGGATCAGGCTGATGATCGAGACCAGACCAAATAGGCAAAGACATACCCAGCCGGCAAACCGCAGGGCAAAATAGCGAAATAATGTGCCAAATGGGGCAAACTGGCTCATGTCTGCATCCCTAACGCCGGCGTTTTTGGACTGATCAGATGCCAGCCAGCAAAGCCAATCGGTGTGATGATGCTCAGATAAATTAATGGCCATAACGCCGCCTGATTACTGGTCCATCCACGGCTGATGACCACACAAATTATAACCAGCACACAGGCACTCACATTAGCCATAACGCGTTTTGACCATAAATCCCGGCGGATTTGCCCTTTCAAGATCAGCGCGGCTGATAACATCGTCAAGGCAAGGCCCAGCCAGGGTGAGGCCATCCGGTAATGGGCTTCGGCATGGCGTTGGAGAAAATATTTTGGCGTGGTGGCCAGTTCTGGTGACAGCAGATTGCGGATGCTGTCCTCGTTCATATCAATTGTCTGACGCTCGGTTGGCTGGTCATTTTTTTGGGTGATTGACAACGAATAGCTTTCAAACAGAAGCACCGCACCCGTTTGTCCTTCATTATCACCCTCGGAGCGTTCACCATTTTGCAAAATCAGCGTCGGCACACCATCACGATCAACAAATTTACCAGACTCGGCTGTCATCGTGATCACCCGGTCGGTGGTGCGCGTGTCATGGATAAAAATATCCTGCAACACATCATTGTCACCGCGCTTGCCAATAAACATAGTTAACCCATCGACAATTTCGATAAACACACCTTCGCGCAACAAAACGGTGGGGATGCTGTGCCGGAGTTTGAATTGCAGGTCTTTGTAGGTTTGAAAGGAGCTTGGCAAAATATAAACCGAATTGATGGTCAAAAATGCAGATAACACCAAACCCAATGCAATCGGGGCTTTGGCAAGTTGAAACGGGCTGAGACCGACAGCTTGCATAACGGTGAGTTCACGGTCTGCAAGAATACGGCTAAACACCCAATTCACCGCAATAAATCCCGATATTGGCACGGTAATCATCAACCAAAGCGGCATGGACGCAACCGACATGGCAAAAAATTCCCCGACCGAGGCACCTTTATCCACCACAAATTCAAGCAGTCGAATACTCTGAAACAGCCAAATGATGCTGATCAGTACCGTGATCAAGGCCATGCAGGTCCGAAATAGCTGGTTGAAAATATACAGATTTAACTGCATTAATGTCCTCGTTGATTTGCCAACCCGTCCATACCACATTCTTGCTGGTCATGGCAAAACCATATGTGATGCTAAGATGGATTGACAGCCGGGCAACCAGCCTTATTTACTGACCGCCACACCAAATGAAATTACAGATGCAGATATAGAGAGTAACATGCCGACAAAATTACAGCTTACCTTTGCCGCAGATGCCCCAAAAGGCGACGTCATAACCATTTGTCTTATTGGTAAAGGGGGGCAGATTGTCCCCAACCTTGATCAGGATGTCGCCGCCTATCTGATTGACGCAATGGCGGCGCTGAAATTTACTGGTGCCGTGGGTAAGACCATGTATGCCTATTACCATCAAACAAGTTATCTGCTGGTCGGGATTGGGGCCGATTTAGGCGCTGGAAAAGCCGCTGAAAATTTGGGTGGCCGGCTATTTTCAGCTCTAGCAGATACCAACGCAAAACGCGGCTGGCTGCTGGACCATCAGCTTGATGAGACGGTGCTTGCTGATATCTGTTTTGGCGCAGAGCTGGCATCTTATCATTTCGATAAATATTTTACCGATAATAAATCTGATGATTTACAGGTGCAGTTGGTTATCGGCGGGGATGGTGTGCAGGCTGATAGTCCGCTGATCGCTGATCGCAAAGCCCTTGCAAATGGGGTATTTGTGGCGCGCGATCTGGTGTTTGAACCAGCAAATAAATTATTTCCCGAGTCATTTGCATCACGATGCAGTCAGCTCGAAGCGCTTGGTCTTGAGGTTGAAATTCTGGATGAGGCCGCCATGGAAAAGCTGGGCATGGGGGCATTGCTTGGGGTTGGTCAGGGAAGCCGCCGAGAGTCACGTCTTGTGGTCATGAACTGGCGCGGTGGCGGCGATGAGGCACCGCTGGCACTTGTTGGCAAGGGGGTTACGTTTGATACTGGTGGTATCTCGCTGAAACCGGCCAAAGGCATGGAAGATATGAAGTGGGATATGGGTGGTGCGGCGGCGGTGACCGGCGCAATGGCCGCCATTGCCGGTCGCAAAATCAAGAAGAATGTTGTTGGGGTGATTGGATTGGTTGAAAATATGCCTGATGGCAATGCCCAGCGTCCGGGTGATGTTGTGACAGCGATGTCTGGCAAAACCATAGAGGTGATCAATACCGATGCCGAAGGCCGGTTGGTGCTGGCTGATGCCCTGCATTATACTGAAACCCGATTTAAACCGCGGATGATGATTAATCTGGCAACGCTTACCGGGGCGATAATTGTATCACTTGGTAAGGAATTTGGCGGAATGTTTACTAACAGTAGCGAGCTGGCTGGGCAAATACGGGCCGCTGGTGACCATACTGCTGAACCAGTCTGGCATTTGCCAATGGGGGCGGCCTATCACAAAATGCTAAAATCACACATCGCCGATATGAAAAATATTGGTGGGCCTTACGGCGGCGCCATTACAGCTGCGTGTTTTTTGGCTAAATTTGTCAACGATACACCATGGGCGCATCTGGATATTGCTGGCAAAGCTTGGTCAGATAAAGCCACAGCAACAGTCCCGAAAGGCGGAACCGGATATGGCGTAAGGCTGTTGAACCAATTGATCGACAATTGGCAAAATGTCAGCCGTGA
>CAJWSS010000019.1:0-15911 GCA_913045915.1 uncultured Alphaproteobacteria bacterium
TAACTACGGTGACCGGGCATGGATCGGGTCTACGCCAAAAATCCATCCTTCTTGCCGTGCAGTTAACTCTATCGAGCCCGGCAAGTCAAACATCGTCTTGCTTGTGCGTTGGGCAAAATGACGCAAGGCGGCGGCGGCAATGATCGCGTCTGCTTCATCTGCATCTGCCCCTTTTGCGATAAATTGTGCTGCGACACCGGCACTGTTATAAAACCCCAGCGCCTGGTTCAAAAAATCAGCCTGCGCGGCGGCCTGCTTTACCGGCACCATACCCGCCCGATAAAAATAATAGCTTGGAAAAATCTCTACAAGCACCAGCCTGACACCAGGCCAGCACTGGCGAAGATCGTCAAACGGCCATACCGCGAGTTGCGTCCCTAGCCGCTCGCGCAAATGATGAATGAACCGCATGCCGGCCATTGAACCGGTGCTGACATTATCTGCGCCAACCGCTTTAAATGTAGGTGACGGGCTACGCCCAGCGGCCTTGGCCGCGATTTCAGTCAGCCGCCGCCGCGATGTATAGCGCGGGGCATGATAATGCGGCGGTGCCAGATAATATGCCCCCCACACCGGGTGCTGGAACATTCCACCACCATAAAAATGTGGCGCGCCTTCATTCACCTCATCCACAAGCCGCCATAGGGCGGCGGCGTCCGGTGGGGATTGATCACAATCGGGAAAATAGCTACCACAATCGACAAATGGATGGGCAAAGGCAAAATCAATCCCCACCAAGAGTGGGGCACCAGCTGGCACCTGTTTTGCCTGATCAAGCAGAAATCTCATCACATCTTGCCGCGACCATTGACGTTTTTGCGGTGGCAAAATGGTGTCTGGCACTGCGCTGCCCGGTCTGGCCATCGCCAGTTGGATGCCCGCAATGAACTGCGCTTTCGCCCCAGACCAGTCAATACCAACAAAACCTGACCATGAATGACCAAACGTATCCAGAGGTGGGTAATCCCGCATCACTTCATCCAACGATTTGGTTGTTGCGTCATGGCGGTCATCAATCCGGTTAATGGTTGGGGCGTTACGCACAGCATTAGCATTTGTTAATTGCTGACGATAGGGTATAGGAAAGACCAAACAAACAAGGACATGGATTTAATGACTGTCACCCCGGCTTCATCAACAGCCCTGCCGCATTATGATCTTTTGATCATCGGTACCGGAATCGCTGGGCTTGCCGCTGGCCGTATTGCCCAACAAGCTGGTCAATCGGTTATGTTGATTGACAAAGGGCGGCGCGTTGGTGGGCGAGTATCAACCCGCCGCGCTGATGGTTTTCTGTTTAATCACGGCGCCCAATTTGCGACCAGTACATCTGCCAATTTTAGCGACATCTTAAGCGCCGCCGCCGCCGCTGGTATGGCCACTGACTGGCAGATTGATGCGGCGAAAACGGTGATGGTTGGCACGCCAATGATGCGCGCCCTCCCCATGTTTCTCGCTGGCAACCTGCCAATCCAGCAAAATCGCCGCATTGCCAGAATTATCCGCAAAACAGATCATATCCAGTGTATTGACACAAATGATGAAATGGTTACCGCACGGCAAGTGATCTGCACAGCCCCGGCCCCGCAAACCGCGGCGCTATTGGCAGATGATTACCCCGATCTTGCGGCCACCGCCAGTCATGCTGTCTATGCGCCGTGTCTGACGGTGATGCTCGGGCTTGGCGATGACACAATGCTTCCCGACATGCCGATCAGATCCCCTCAGCATGATATTGGCTGGGCCATGCGCGAGACCGCCCGGCCCGCCGCCCTGCGGCATCGTCCGGCTCTGACCATTCAGGCGGATGCCGCGTGGAGCGACAGCCATAAAGATGACTCACCAGACAAGATCATCACCCAACTGATCGAGAAATATCAGCTGGCAACCGGATGCCAAGTTGGTGAGATATTGCATGCGCAGGCGCATCGCTGGCTTTATGCAAAGGTCATAACGCCGGCGCCAAAAGACGCACTCATTTGCCAAGATAATCTGGCTATTGCCGGTGACTGGCTAAGCGGCGCACGCATAGAGCATGCCTTTACCAGCGGACAGCGTGCCTTTCGGGCACTTAACCCGACGCATCCATCATTATCTATCTAATAAATTGAAATTTTGGCCGTTTTGGCAGTTGCGAGTCCGGCAAATGCCGGTTGAGGCGGCGGTTGACACAGCCAAATATCCAGATGATCAGCACCGTAACCAAAATAAAATAGCCAGCTAAAATCGGATAGGGAATAAATGGATTAAATGTCTTGTCAGCAAGATAGCTTGCGTAATAGAGCGCATCACCTTTTTGCCGCCACGCCGGAAAGCTTGAAAAAAACACAAGTGCGGTGGCGTGAAATAGAAAAATAGCCTCATTTGTATAGGACGGCCAGCCAAGCCGTAGCATTGTTGGCCATATAATGCGGGTAAATTTCTTGCGACTACTCATGCCAAAACTGTCCGCCGCCTCAATCTCGCCAACAGGAATGGATTTCAGCGCCCCATAAAAAATTTCGGCTGAATAAGCCGCTGTATTGCAGAATAAAACCAGCAAGGCGCCCAGCCATGCCCGCGTCAGCCACCTTGTCTCCGCCGCAAACACAGTGCCGAAAATTTCAAATTCGACGCCCACTTTCGGCAAGAGCACAAAGGCCTCATAGGCGAGAAAAAACTGGATAAATAAAGGCGACCCTCTAAACAAAAACACGAACCAATTTGACGGCAATCTGAACCAGGCCGATTGGCTATTTTTGCCAAGCGCCAATGCTGTGGCCAGCCAAAACCCCAGCAACAGCGCAATAAATCCAAAATAAATATTCCACAAAAGGCCACTACCAATCAGCACAAATTGCTCGCACAGCGTGATATCGCTTTTTGGCAATAGCCTCTCGCCAATGCCAAGCGCCCGTAGCCCATAATCCTGAATGGTATCAACACAGCCAGTCACGAGGCGGCCTCCGCACTGCCAAGCGTTGCTTGACCAAAGGAAAAGCGCGCCATGAGCCGTGCAAAAAACCTCTCACTTATCCACGTCAGAGTAAGATAAAACACCAGCAACCCCAGAAAATACCATAGCCGCCAATCGCCATGCGGGTAGCTATGCGCGGATGTCTTACTGCCACCAAGTTCACGCGCCCAATACACAACATCTTCAACGCCCAAAAGAAATAGCAGAGGCGTTGCCTTGACCAGAATCATCCAGAGATTAGATAAACCCGGCAAAGCAAAAACCCACATTTGTGGCAGGTGAACACGCCAGAATATTTGCCGTCTGGTCATACCAAAAGCGGCGGCGGCCTGAAGCTGGGCCTCTGGCACGGCGCGCATCGCCCCACGCAATGTGTTGCCAGCAAATGCCCCGAAGACAATGGCAAATGCCAGCAAAGCCAGCATAAACCCATAAATTTCATGCACCCATTGTGGCGACGTGCCCAGCGGCAATTTTGCCGCATCGCAAACCAAAAATTCATTTCCCCGCCACACTGGCTGGGTGATCTCGCTGCATAATATTTTGTGACGTAAAAATTCAAAAGCCTGATCAAGTGCCACCGGCACAAACAGAAAAAACGCAATATCAGGAATACCCCGCACCATGGTGATATAGCCCTGCCCAAAAAGACGTACTGGGGCCAGTCCCGACCGGCATGCCAAGGCACCTAAAAAGCCAAATACCATCGCCATTGGCGCCGCTAGCGCCAGCAACACCAGCACCACCAAAAATGACAGATAAAAAGCCATATGCTTGCCAGTCGTCAGATAGCAAGACAGCCAGGTCAATCCATCGATTGCGTTAGGATCAGCACAAAATGAAAACATCAATCAGACAAAGATTTGGCCAGCCACAAATTGCGCCAACTGGCCAAATCCATTGATCAATTTATCTAAAATTGCGGCGCGTCAGCACCAAACCATTTGGCAATCATCTTATTCAGCGTGCCATCAGATTTTACCGATGCAATCGCCGTATTGAGTTTCGCACGCAGGGCGCCATCCGATTTGCGCACACCCATGCCAACACCGCCACCAATCTGGATCTGGTTGCCAACAAACACCAGTTCACCATTTGACTCAGCAACGATTGGCTTTAGATAACCGCTATCAGCCAGCACCACATCAGCCTCGCCATTGCGCACTGCGGCGATGGTTTCTTCAGCTGTCGCAAATTCAACCAATGTCGCGTTAGAACTGGCCACATATCCGGCATGGATGGTTGCTGTCTGCGCCGCAACAACACCTTTTGTAACGGCTTCACCGGCACCTGCAAGCCCAACATATGATGACGGGTCTGCAGGGTAGTATTCTTCTGTGAAATCAATGGCTTTTTGACGTTCTTCAGTGATCGACATGCCGGCAATAATGGCGTCATAATTGCCTGATTTCAGGTTTGGAATGATTGAATCCCAATCATTTTTTACCCATTCACAACTAAGGCTCGCCCGTTTGCACAACTCATTGCCAAGCTCAATCTCAAACCCATCCAGCTTGCCTGAATCATTAACAAAATTCCATGGCTCATAGGCACCTTCCGTGCCAAGACGGACCGTTTCCGCGAATGCGCCACTGGCGGTGAATACGGCCAGCACCGCTGTTAACAGTATTTTTTTCATAGTTATCTCCCTTTATTACACTTGCTACGTAATCTTCGTTGATTTCAAAAATTGTCGCAACCGATCAGATTTTGGTGTCTTAAATAGTGTTTGCGGCGCCCCCTCTTCGAGGATTTTACCCTCATGCAGAAACACCACATGATCTGATACGTCATACGCTAAATTCATGTCATGGGTAACTAAAATCATCGTGCGCCCCTCATCTGCCAGCGCCTTAATCACCTGTACAACTTCCTGTTCCATTTCCGGGTCAAGCGCAGATGTCGGCTCGTCAAGCAGAATGGCTTTCGGGTTCATTGCCAATGCACGAGCGATTCCGGCGCGTTGCTGTTGGCCACCAGACAATTGCGCCGGGTACATATCCGCCTTGTCCAAAATACCCACTTTTTTAAGCAAAGCGCGGGCCCGCGTCTCTACCTCGTCAGGGGCGTCCTGCAAAACGGTAATCGGCGCTTCGGTGACATTTTGCAAAATGCTCATATGTGACCATAAATTAAATTGCTGAAACACCATGGATAGCTGGCTACGAATGCGACGAAGCTGATGCTTGTCAGATGGGTGCCGCGTGGCTCCATCACCGGCCCATTTCACCTTGTCCCCTTGAAATATAATATCGCCACGCTGGCTGTTTTCCAGCAGGTTGGCACAGCGCAGCAATGTTGATTTACCTGACCCGGACGCTCCGATCAGTGTTACCACATTGCCCTCATGCGCGACCAGATCAACGCCTTTTAGAACATCAAGCCTGTCATAGCTTTTATGCAAATCGTGGATTTCAATAACCGGCAAATTTTCTGTCATGACATCCCTGTATCTAGCCAGCGGTCCTACTATCATCCAACTTTGCGGCGTGATCAACCGTCAAGGCACAAGCCAGCGTTGTTGATAAAAGCTATAACATATCCACGCTTTTTAACGACGCTGACACAATTGCATTCGCACCAAGAGATAAGACTGCGACAAATCGTCTTTTGAGTGGCGTCTCCACTGTGGCAGGTGTTGGTTACTGGCATCTTGTGATAGTGTAGAAGCTTGAGCGTCACCGCAGAAACGGAGAGAGAAATGGGAGTGACTGAATTTGGCCATTTTGCATTGATCTCGGCGTTTATTCTGTCGCTAATACAATCGGTTGTTCCGCTGTTTGGGGCCGCCCGCCATAACATGCAGCTGATGCTGGTTGGCCCGGCCGCCGCAATAAGTGCCGCGGCCGCCTCTGTGATTGCCTTTGGCGCGCTGTTGACATCATTTATCCGGTCTGATTTTTCGGTGGCACTGGTCGCCAACCATTCGCATTCGGCAAAGCCACTAATTTACAAAATTTCAGGCACCTGGGGCAATCACGAAGGCTCGCTATTATTATGGATTTTGATTTTGGTGATTTATGGGGCGGTTCTGGCTTTATCAGGTCGCAGCATGCCAACCATAGTAAAGGCCCGCATCTTGGCTGTTCAAGGCATGATCAGCAGTGGGTTTCTGGCATTCAGCCTGTTTACATCAAACCCGTTTACGCGTCTGGCCGACGCCCCCCTAGACGGCAAAGGGTTAAACCCCATTTTGCAGGATCCCGGCCTCGCCATTCACCCGCCGATGCTGTATCTTGGCTATGTTGGTCTGTCTATTGCCTTTGCCTTTGCCGTTGCCGGGCTGATTGGCGGGGATGTTGACCGGTTATGGGCAAAATGGATGCGCCCCTGGATCATGGCGGCGTGGTGCGCGCTGACATTGGGAATCGCACTTGGCAGTTGGTGGGCATATTATGAGCTTGGCTGGGGCGGCTGGTGGTTTTGGGATCCAGTCGAAAACGCCTCACTCATGCCATGGTTGGCGGCGACAGCCCTGCTGCACTCAGCTATCGTTGTTGAAAAGCGGGGACAGTTAAAAAGCTGGACCGTGTTGCTGGCCATTCTGGCTTTTTCGCTATCACTTGTTGGAACGTTTATTGTGCGGTCAGGCCTATTAACCTCGGTACATAGTTTTGCCTCTGACCCGGCCCGTGGGGTCTTTATTTTGGGCATTTTAATAGTCGCTGTCGGCATACCGTTATTGCTCTATGCGTGGCGCGGACCACAATTGATGACCGCTGCCGATTTTGATTTAAAAAGCCGTGAAGGCGCTTTGATTGCCAACAACATGCTGTTGGTCGTCGCCACCGCTATTGTTTTGCTTGGCACTTTTTATCCCCTTGGCCTGGAAATGGTCAGCGGCGCGCGCATCACTGTTGGCCCGCCCTATTTTGAAGCCACTTTTAACCCGGTGATGGGCATATTGGTCTTAATTATGGTGATTGGCCCGGTAATGGCATGGCGGCGCGGCATCACGCCGCGGGCCAAAACAATCTTGCGCGCCGCCAGTCTCACCGCCCTCATCACCGGCATCATCGGCATCGCGATGCGACAAGATATCGCCATTGGCGCACTTGCGGCTGTTATGCTGATTGTGTGGCTGGCAACCGGTATTGCCGCAGATGTCTGGACACAGCTCAAACCGTTACAACGCGGCGGCTTTGCGGCGCGCTGGCAACGCTTGCCAAGCGATGTTTTGGGCATGTGGATTGCGCATTTTGGCATCGTTGTGTTTTTGCTTGGGGCAACAGGCGACGGGTTGTTCAGAAGCGAACAAGTGGTCCGCGCCAAACCGGGTGATGTCGTCACCATTGCCGGGCGCGATGTTACATTGGTGCGGGTATTTGAACGCGCCGGCCCAAATTTTCAGGCGCTGACAGCCGAACTGGAATATAAAGACGCCTCATCCGGCAAAATTATCGCCAGACTGATGCCAGAAAAACGGGTCTATACAGCAGAACGCCAAACCACCACTGAAGCCGCCATTCGTCCGCGACCAAGCGGCGATGACTATGCGGTTCTTGGCGATGGGGATGAGCGCATTGGCTATAGTCTGCGGCTATATTACAAGCCTCTCATTAGCTGGATTTGGGGAGGTGCCGGACTGATGGCCGCTGGTGGGCTGGTCGCTATGGTAGGACGGCGGCGGCAATCCACGATCACCGCACCCCTGCCCAAAAATGTGGCACAAGATACAGCATGAGCGGCTTTCGACCCACATTTTTTATTCCGCTTATCGCTTTTATAGTGCTGGCGGTTATTGGCGGTTTGGCCCTACAAGGCACCTTGTCAGGAAGCCGTAACCCCAACCAATTACCATCGGTGCTTATTGGCAAACCCGCGCCTGATCTGCCGCTACCCTTGTTGCAGAATGGTCAGGCCGAACTGGCATTAAGCGCCTATCGGGGACAAGCATTTTTGGTGAATTTTTTTGCATCTTGGTGCGCCCCCTGCCGCGCCGAAGCCCCGGCACTTGAACAGCTCTCCAAACAAATCAGCATCATTGGCATTGCCTACAAAGATCGCCCGCAAGACACCATGAAATTCCTGCAGCAATATGGAAACCCGTTTGTTGCGATTGGCCGGGATGATGATGGACGTGCCGGGATGGCATGGGGCGTTTATGGGGTGCCGGAAACCTATTTGATTGATGCATCCGGCCAGATCAAATGGCGCCATGCTGGCCCGCTCACCCGTGATGTCATCACCACTCAGCTACTGGTACAAATGGCCGAAATTCAATGACCCGCTATCGACTATGTATGGTGCTGATAGGCATGTTTGCGATTGGCGTTAGCGCGGTGATGACACCAATGGTCGGCACCACATACGCGCTGACAGCTGAAGAAATGCTGGCAGACCCCGCGCTGGAAAACCGTGCGCGTACTTTATCCAAACAGCTACGCTGTCTTGTGTGTCAGAATCAATCTATCGATGACAGTGATGCTGACCTTGCCAAGGATTTACGCCGTGAGGTACGCAGCCAGCTTGTCCAAGGCAAAACTGATGCGGCGATTTTAGCTGATTTACGTGCAAAATATGGTGATTTTGTTCTATTGGCCCCGCCAATGGCGAAAAACACCTTGGCCTTGTGGCTGGCCCCGATTGGTTTCTTGCTTCTTGGCATTGGCATTACGCTTGGCATGCGCCGGCGAGCCAGTGGCGCAGCTGCCCCCGCTATTAGCGCGGCTGACCGCGCCCAAATTGAGGCGCTCAAACAGCACCGCAAAACCACCAATAAAGATGGCCAGCCATGACCACAGGCGATGGCAACATGATTGGTCTGTTTGCAGGTGGGGGCATTTTTTGCTGGCTTCTGGTGGCATTGATGCTGGCCTATATACGCCGCCAACAGCGCGGCACGGGCCCTATGCAGTATGATGAAGACCTGCAAGATCAGATAGACCAGCTGATGCTGGCCCGCGCCACCCTTGATGAAGACCACCAGACAGGCCAGCTCAGTGACAGTGATTTTGCCGCCACCTGCCTTGATATTGACCGCCGTTTGCTTGGTTTAAGCCAGCAAGTGGCCCAAGCCAGTGCATCAAGCCCCAAAGACCAGACATTAACCCGGCTTGCTGTTGGTCTGGCCATCATTTTACCACTAGGTGCGGCGTTGATTTATGCCGCCTTGGGACGGCCGGATTTGCGTGACAACCCGCTTGTTGACCGCGCCGCCGAAATCGCCAGCCGCAGTGAAACCATCACTGCCACGAAAGAAAATCTGGCACAAAATTTGGCGCGGGCTCAAGCGGCAACAGTGGCCACGCCGGATGATATTGAAAGCTGGCTGAAGCTGGCCGAAGCGGCGGCCAGCGTGAATGACAGCGCGACTGAAATCCGCGCATTGCGCATGGCCCGCCAACTGACCAATGACGACCCAAGCGTTCTGTCGCTTTTGGCTGAAGCCTTAAGCCGCGCCGCAGATGGGCAGGTGACCGTGCCCGCCCGCGATTTGATTGACACGGTATTGGCAACCGACCCAGATGAACCACGCGCGCTATTTTTATCAGGCCTTGCCGCATTCCAAGATGGCGATTATCAAGCCGCTGTTACCCGCTGGCAAAGACTGCTGTCAATTTCCACTGCAGATGCACCATGGCTGCCCATTGTCCGTGCAAATATTGCACAAGCAGCCGAAGCTGGTGGTATTGCACTTCCCCCCGCTAATGGCCCTGACGCGGACAGCATCGCCGCGGCGGCTGATATGACCGCAAAAGACCGACAAGCGATGATTTTGTCGATGGTGGAAAGCCTGCGTGATCGCCTTGATGAAACGCCAGATGATACCGAAGGCTGGCTTCGTTTGGCACGTGCTTATGATGTGTTGGGGGATCGGGCGGCGGCTTTTACCGCATTGGCGCGCGCGACAGAGTCCGCGCCAGATGATGCCCCTCTTGCCTATCAATTTCTTGAGCGCACAATTGGCATAGAATTGTCACCCGCACAGCTTAGCATGGCCCAGACCGTCATAGCGCGGCTCGCTGAAAACGACACAAACGGGCCACAATATCTGTTTTTTAAGGGGCATATTGCAAAATTAAGCGGTGACACCGACACGGCCCGCAGTGTCTGGACAGACTTGCTTGGCACCATGCCGGCAGAGAGCGAAATGGCCGCCGCCCTTGCCGCCGAAATTGCCAAACTGAACTAGCTTGTTTTGCTGGCTGATTTAATCGCTGCGGCGGCGGCTTTCACCCGGTCAAATTCAGCGCGGCGTTCAGCGATCTCTTCAGCTGACAGCAACGCCGCATTTGAATAATCTTTCTTCCAGTCAGGCGCGCCAGACCAGACCAACGGTGATTGCTTTGTGGTGCGCGGTTGCGTTGCATCAACAAGAAGATCAAGTGCCAATTGCGCCGCAAGATTTTGCGACTCTTCATCATGCGGCAGACCCGCCGCATTGCCGAGAGGCAAATCATTAAACAACAGCCGTGGCACCCCGACATGTTCAATTATATCCTTGGCACACCCCATGATCACAGTGGCAATACCAGCCGTTTCAAGACAATGCGCCGCCAGTGCCACTGACTGATGACATACCGGACAATTTGGCACCAGCACAACCGCATCGACATTGTCTTCTTTACAAAACGCCAGTAACGCCGGGCTATCAATGTCGCGCGTTGTGCGTTGCGACCGATTGGTTGGCAGGCCATAAAAACGTGGGGATATTGATCCAATATAGCCAGCACTGGCCAGTTTCATCATGGCCGTGAGTGGAAAATAGCTGGCGATATCACTGGCTGTGGTATGCGCCCGGTCAATCGCGATATGGGCAATACGCACATCTGGGAACGGGTCAATGGCAGTGGCATAGACCTGAAAGAATTTTGACTCGCCATTATACGGGGCACCGGGGCCTTGATCGCCTTTATCAGGCTGAAACGGTGCCGCCGTTGTGACAATAGCGATACGCGCCTCGCTTAGGGGCTTTTGCAGTGGCGCAAATGGCACATCATCATGAGATGCCCATTCATAGGGCGCCCCATAGCCAAGGATCTGATAGTAATTCCTGATCCGTTCGATATAGGCCAATGGCTGATCATGTTGCATGATGAAACAATCACCCCCGCGTGATTAACTGCGCAACCAGCGGCCGGCAAAGGCCCCGGCAAGCAAGGTCACTAAAAATGGCAGCATATCGGCCGGCTGTAACAGCAAGCTGGCCACAACGGGCCCCGGGCAATATCCGGCCAAGCCCCAGCCGATACCAAAAATAGCACTTCCTATCAGCAACGGGCGGTCAATGTTATTCGATGTTGGCAACTCAAAACGGGTATCGAACATGGGACGATGGCGTTTCATCACAAAATAATGACCGGTCGCATTGACCAAAATGCCGCCGGCCATGACCAGCCCCAAAGACGGATCCCACATCCCAAAAATATCCAAAAACCCAACAACTTTGGCCGGGTTCAGCATGCCGGCAAGAGCCAGACCTGCACCAAAAATAGCGCCAGCACTAAGCGCAGTAATGATCATCAACATAAACGCCCCCTCAACCCAAAAACCGTATAAGCGCAACGGTGATCACAGCGCTAACCATAAACGCCATCACCGCCGCCAACGAGCGCAGTGAAAACCGTGACAAACCACAAATACCATGACCCGAGGTACAGCCTGACCCGACTGCAGTTCCCAAACCAACCAAAAAGGCCGCAACGTAGAGAAGCGGGCCTGACATAACCGCCTGCCGTTCAACCGGCGCGCCGGTCAAACCCATAAATAGAAACGGCCCGACGATAACACCGATAACAAAGGCGAGCCGCCAAGCCCAATCTGGTCGCTTGACCAGCAAACCACTCAAAATACCACTCATTCCCATAACGCGGCCATTAAGTAGCATCAAAAACAGGGCAGCCACGCCAATCATCGCACCGCCGGCAAATGATGCCACCGGGGTAAATTCAGCCCATGCAATTTCCATTTAATTTGTCCTCAGTCCGTAACCATTTTCAGTAGCGTAAATATACGCCTCACGGCTGTTGATATAGGCCATTGCCACAAACATGGCAATGACGAGATCCACCCATGTGCTGATATGGTTTTGTCTTGTGCTGATATGATTTTGTTCGGGCAGTGGGATATAGCTATTGAAATTCATCATCTGGACTGCCACTCTTCACCCAGATCGGGCGTAGGCATAAATAAAGGTATCACACCCGCGCATTATACGTACGGGTGGCCAGTTCATTCCGCGGCACTGGCCGCTTGGTCTACGCCACCCCATCACATGCGGCCATGACAGGAAAATGAAGTATGAGTAAAGCCTATTGGATAAGCATCTATCAAAAAATAAATGATCCGGACAAGCTGGCGGCCTATGCGGCGCTTGCCGGCCCGGCGATCACCGCTGGTGGGGGAAAATTCATTGTTCGGGGTATGCCTGCAAAAACTTATGAAGCCGGTGTAAATGAACGCACCGTGGTGATTGAATTTGACTCAGTTGACGCGGCAATCGCGGCGCATGACAGCCCAGGCTATGCGGCGGCTCTGGCCGCACTTGGTGACGGGGCTGTACGTGAAATTCGCATCGTTGAGGGGGCATAGCCCACCTGCCTTTTATGGTCCCAACAATGAAGTCATAGAGCAGACAGGAACATCAATGCCTGTCTGCATGATCAAACAAAAATAGATCTGGAGAGGTTTTATGGCAAAAGGCTATTGGATCACCACCTACAAATCAATTTCAGACATGAGCAAAGTCGAGGCTTATGCCAAGCTTGCGGGCCCGGCAATAGAGGCACAGGGCGGTGTTTATCTTGCACGCGGCATCGCCGTTGCCACCTATGAGGCGGGTATCAAAGAGCGGACAGTTTTGTCAGTTTTTCCCAGCGTTGACGCGGCAATCGCGGCGCATGACAGCCCGAGCTATGCGGCGGCGCTGGCCGCACTTGGTGACGGGGCTGTGCGTGAAATTCGTATCGTTGAGGGCACCAGTTAAACGGGCATATCAGACCGGGCCAGCCAAAACCGGGCCACTCAAAACCGAGTCAGTCGGCGATAACAAATGGCTTGAACACATCCCGGTACTGCGGGGGAATGGGCACTGGGCGATAGCTGTCACGGGTGACATGCACATGAACGAAAAACCCGGTCGCCGCGGTGTGATCGGCGCCTTTTTTAAACAGGCCTAAATCATAGGTCACGGCGCTATTGCCCAATCTGCTGATGGCGAGGCCAATTTCTAGCTTATCTGGATAGGCAACTTCACTAAAATAATGGCATCCCGACGCCGCCACCAAAAACACATGATCGCCTGCTTCAAAATCAAGAAGGCCGTGATCAATCAGCAATTGGTTGATTGCCGAATCAAATAATTCGTAATAGATGGCATTATTGAGATGGCCATAGCGGTCATTGTCGCGCCATCTTGTATCGCATGAGGTAAAATGGCGAAAGGCCGCGCGTGATTTTGGCTGGGGCCTTTGGTCTTGGTCACGCTGCGACATATGACGACTCTTTCACCTCATTTATGGCATCCACAGCCACAATTGGGCGCGATGTCCGGGATGGTGTGTTTCCTATAGCGCTTTCTGCATCACTTTGGCCAGCTTTTCAGCAAAGGCATGTGGGTCATCAACCTGCTTGCCATCTGAAATGAGTGCTGATTGGTAAATCAACTCGGCAAAATCATCCGCTTCGGCAAAATCACCTGTGGCCAAGCGATCATTCAAGGCGGTAATCAAAGGGTGCTTGGCGTTGACTTCGAGTATTTTTGGGGCGCCTTTGAAATCGGCGTTATGCATACGCATAAAGCGTTCCATTTGCGCATCCATGGCGTTTTCATCGGCAATCAGACGGGCCACGCTTTTTGCCAGATTTTTTGACGGTTTTACATCGGCCACGCGTGCGCTCAGCACATCTTTGATCTTGGCAACAGCGGTATCGGCTGACTTGCTGTCTTCTGCCGCATTTTTGTCATCATCGGCATCTTTGCCATCAGCAGATTTAATGCCGGAAAGGTCAACATCACCGCGCGAAATCGACCGGAATGTCTTGCCTTTATAGTCATCTGTATTAGCCAGCCAGAAATCATCGACCGGATCAGATAATATCAGCACATCAACGCCTTTGGCCTCAAACCCTTCTAGATGCGGACTACCAGCGGCAAGCGCCGGGTCTTCAACAGACAGATAGTAAATCTCTTGCTGGCCTTCGGCAAAGGCGTCAATATATTCATCGAGCGTCACCATCTTGCTTGATTTTGCCGATTTAAAAAAACTCACTTCCAAAATTTTAGCACGGTTATCAGCGTCTTCATAAATACCCTCTTTGATGACGCGGCCAAACCCATCCCAAAAATTCTGATAGTCATCACGGCGTTTTTCAATGGATTTCTTCAGCTCTGACAAAACCCGTTTGACGAGTGATTTGCGGATTTTTGTAATCACCGGACTATGCTGTAGCATTTCGCGGCTGACATTCAGATTGACATCTGGCGTGTCAATCACCCCGCGCAAAAACCGCATCCATTTTGGCACCAATTCGTCGCATTGGTCGGTAATAAATACGCGGTTCACATAGAGTTGTATTTTAGATTTTCGGTCTGGATCATATAGATCATAAGGGGCCACAGACGGAATAAATAAAAGATTGGTGAATTCGACAACGCCTTCAGTCTTGTTATGAAGCGTGGCAAATGGCGTATCATAGCTGGCGCTGACGCTATTATAGAACGCCTTATAGTCATCTTCCGAAATATCTTTTGCCGGCTTTGTCCACAACGCCGTTGACGCGTTGAGACGTTTTGACTCGCCATCTTTATCCAGCCATTGAATGGGAAAAGAAATATGGTCGGAATATTTTTTGATCAGATGGCTGATACGTTCTTCTTCTAAAAATTCTTTGGCATCCGATTTAAGGAACAAGGTAATCGCCGTGCCAGTATCCTGTTTGTCTGCGGCGCTGATGGTAAATCCAGTCTTGCCATCACTGGCCCAGCAAAATGCCGCATCGCTATCTGACTTTTTCGACAGCACCTCGACCCGTTCTGCCACCATAAACGCCGCATAAAACCCCACACCAAACTGGCCAATCAGTTGGCTTTGGCTGGTTGATTTATCACCCGATTGTTCCATTTGTTCAAGAAAGGCTTTGGTGCCCGAACTGGCAATGGTCCCAAGGGTGCTTTTTAGATCCGCTTCATTCAGCCCGATGCCATTATCCGTGATGGAGAGGCTTTTTGCTTTTTTATCAACGGCAATTGAGATTAATCCGTCAAACGAGCCGGCCGCCTCGCCCTGAAGTGACTCAAATTGCCGCTTGCTGATGGCATCAGACGCATTTGACACCAATTCACGCAGAAAAATTTCCTTTTGGGAATATAGTGAGTCAATGACGATATCGAGAATTTTACCCGTATCAGCGGCGAATTGATAATGTTCGGACATGCTCCCCTCCACACAGATCTGGATGGTGCAGATTTGGGAAAGCCAGCCGATATTTTCAAGAGAGCGCGATCCAGAAAAATGCATCAATGGCACCCAATCGCCGCAAATATTTTGGTTATTGCCGAGCACGCGCGTTACAGGCATGCTATGAGTGGTTTTAAATTTCAATATGAGTGATAGGAAGTGTGCAAACCGTGCCTATAAAAACCAATCATACCGCCACATCAGCTGTCATGTTTTTATGTTGTGCCATGCTGGCATCTTGTTCGAGTGGTCAAAACGCATTTTTTGCAGAGAGAGATGCGCTGATCAGCCAAGGATATAAATGGCAAAAACTGGATAAATGCCGCCCTGCTACAAAAGATACACCGGCCATGCCCATTACCGTATCCGATGGACGCAAATTGGTTTGCTATACATTGGTGCCGCCGCAAGCTGGTGCCGCCGCCGCATCACTACCAGCGGCTGATGACAGTCAAACCGCCCTATCCAACCCAACAGCAACGACAACAACGCCCGCTATAACACCGGCCACAACACCGGACCTGACCGCAGACCCGCCGACTGACACATCTGGC
>CAJWSS010000020.1:0-15739 GCA_913045915.1 uncultured Alphaproteobacteria bacterium
CGGAGGAGGGACTTGAACCCCCGACACGCGGATTATGATTCCGCTGCTCTAACCAACTGAGCTACTCCGCCAGCCATCGTCTGTGGGATAGCGCCACGGGGCTACCAGACGCGCCATCTGCACGCCCCCACATCGAATGCGCCGTTTTACTGGCTTTTGCCAATGCGGGTCAAGCTGTTAAGTCACAACAAAGCAAAAAAATTTGCTGGCCCTTTCTAGCGGCGGCATCATGTTTTTGCAGCGCACCCAGCCAACCACCACTGGCTGGCCGGATGCAGTCATAGCCTGTGGACGACTATGCAAGTAACCGACGGTAGCTGGCTATAGGTCAAATGACTGTGACGCCGCCAGCATATAGGTTTTGGAATGGTTTTTGGCCGACGCCTGATCTGAATCAGTAAGTGCATAGGTGATATCCAACCCAAAGCGAATCTTGGCTAGTTCAGGCGCGAATTGCGCGGCTGAACCCTTTACAGTTTCGCATAAAACCCATTTTTTTACCCAGTTGGTTTGCAAATTCAAAAACCTCCCCCTAGACTGGCGCGCGGTAATCACAAGGGGGCTTGCATGCCAAAGCGTACGATATTTTTCGATGACAATCAGGACACCACGCTCGGCGGCCGGGTGTGTCAAGCGCGCGAAGCCGCAGGCATGACGGTCGGGCAGGTCATCAGCCGGCTTGGCGTACGCAAAGCCACCTATCTGGCATGGGAAGCAGACCGGTCTGAACCACGTGCCAATAAACTTGTGGCCTTGGCTGGCATTTTAAATGTATCGCCAACATATCTGTTATCCGGACTGGGCCGGGCGACGCCACAACCGCCAAAACATCAGCAAATTATTGATGAATTGCGGCTTGATATAGAACAGCTTGAACAAACGCTCAAAGCCGCAAATAGGATGCTGAGCCGAATTAAATCACAGGCCAAAAAAGTCAAATAATTTTTACATTTTCGCGAAGCCTGGCTGGAGCCGACAGCGGCAAGCCTCTCATCATTCTGCAATAGGGATCATCATGGATATCAAAGGCAAAAAAGCAATTATATTTGGGGGCACCTCGGGTATCGGTCTTGCGACCTGTCAAGAGTTACGCGCCCGCGGCGCCGATGTTGTCGCGGTCAGCCGCGACCCGCACAAAGCCGGCACCTCGATTGAGGGCGTCCGGCTCGCCGCGGTTGATGCCAGAGACAGCGACGCTGTCAGCGCATTTTTTGAAAGCGAGGGGCAGGTTGATATTTTAATCAGTTCTGCCACCGGGGGGTCGCGCGCCTTTGGCCCTTTCCTAGAAATGGATATTGATGGGTTCAAGGGGTCGTTTGATAAATTATGGGGCTATAGCAATGTTGTGCGCTATGGTGCGCCAAAGCTGAGCGATGATGGCAATATTGTTCTTGTTAGCGGCACCCCTGCACGTAAGATGAAGCCCGGGCAAGTTGCCTTGTCTGCCGTTGGCGGTGCTGTCGAGGCACTGGCCCGCGCCATTGCCCCGGAAATAGCGCCAAAACGCATCAATGTGGTTGCGCCAGGCATTGTTGACACCCCCATGGTTGCCTTAACTGGCGATGACCGGGCGGCGCATTACCGTAATGTCACCAAGTCACACCTGATCAAACGCCCCGGCAGACCAGAAGAAATTGCCAAGGCCATTTTATTTGCGGTTGAAAATGACTTCATCACCGGCACAACAATTGATGTTGATGGGGGATGGCTTCAGTCATAGCCGCTCTGACACGCACGAAAACAAAGGGTACAGCATGGACCGCCAAAAATTATTGGAATGGGCTGGGGTTGCGACAGCGATATTATATTCAATGCTGATCGCGCTTAATATTGGCGCTGAATTTGTTGGGTTCAGCCTACTGTTGATTTCGGCATTTCTGATTGGCCTGTGGGCGTATTTTGGCCGGCACCGCGGCATATTATTTCTTCAGCTATTTTACGCCACGGCTGGTGTGATTGGCATGCTACGCTGGTTCTAGGACTGTGAATGCCCTCGCGCCCCGGCATGTCGCCAGGATTATATCAGTATCATATGATGCCGAATATTATGCCGATCAAAAACGCCGCGCCTATGGCAAAAACCGAATGTGGTATGGTTACTGGCCGATAAATGATGGCGCTGACACGTTCTGACCAGTGCGGTGATGCGCGTTCTAGACCTGCACCTAAAAAGGCCTCTACCTCAGCGGCTGATAGTTGCGTTGACGACCGCCGGCCTGATTTTTGCGCCACTGGCTTTATCGACATGGCAAAGAGCCCTCCAACACGGTCTTGCCCCTAGTCTATATCTGGTTAACCATTCTGGCTGGCATTTAAATTACGCTTTGACTGAAATCATCATTGCATTTGCTGTGGCACCTGCCTTAGTCTTTACCGCAAAGCGCATCTCTGCATTACATCACATGCATCTGTTCGACCCAACCCCGCCATCTTTCACGGCGTAAGCAAGAGATTTATCCAATGTCTATAAACCAAAAAATCGTCACTGATTTGATTAACAACAAGATTGAATTTGTGACAACTGTTCCTTGTAAACAGCTTGCCGGGGTCATTGACGAAATTGATTCCGCCAAATCGATTTATCATATCCCGTCAAACAAAGAAGATGAGGGTATGGGGCTATGCGCCGGGGCATATATGGGCGGCAAAAGAAGCGCCATCATCATGCAAAATACGGCCATTGGTGTGACCATCAATACGTTGGTGACGCTGATCCAATTTTATAATATCCCTCTGCCCATGCTGATCAGCTATCGCGGTGAACTTGGCGAGCCTGTTGCCTGTCAGGTGGAAATGGCGGTGCACACCAAGGCATTGCTCGCCCAACTAAACATCCCAACCTATCATTTTCATCATCCAGACGATGTGAATGAGTTGGACAGCATTTTGAAATATAGCTTTATGGGCAAAAAACCTGTTGCCATTTTAACTGACGCCAGCTTTTGGCAGGGAGCGTAAGTGATGATCCGTAGCGAAGTATTAAAAAATCTGATCCCGATCATCTCTGACCAGCTTGTTGTGTCAAATATCGGCTTGCCGTCACAAGAGCTTCATATGCTGGATGACCAGCCAAGCAATTTCTATATGCTGGGAACGATGGGGCTCGCCTCGTCAATCGGGCTTGGTTTGGCGTTGGCACAATCTGCCAAGGTGATCGCCATTGATGGTGACGGGTCTATTCTGACAAATCTTGGCACCCTGCCGACTATTGCCAATAATACGGCGGATAATTTTATCCTGCTGATCATCGATAATGGCAGCTATGGATCAACCGGCGACCAGCCAACCTATGCGGGGCGTAAAACTTCATTGGCCAAAGTGGCCGAAGCCTGTGGTTGTGACCATGTTGTTGAATGTAGCGCCGAAGACACGCCAGCCGCTGTAAAGGCGGCACTCGACGGCGAAAAAATGACCATCATTGTCAGCAAATGCGAGTCAGGTAACATTAAAGTGCCGGTGATCGATATGGACGCGCCTGTGATCCGTGACCGCTTCATGCGGGAGGTGGCCCGTCGTAACGCCTAAATCCGAAATGGTCTGGACACGCCGCCACCCTCGCCGCTTTTGGCTCATCGCCCTGGCTTTACTGTGGCCTCTTTTGGCCAGCCTACCAGCCGCGGCTGATAACAGTGACAGATTTGCCGGCACGGTGATGTTTATGCGTCATGCCTTGGCACCCGGTATGGGCGATCCAGATAATTTTTCTATCAATGATTGTAACACGCAACGCAATCTCGATGACACTGGGCGGGCACAGGCCCGGGCAATTGGTACTAAACTGGCGGCCGCTAATATCAAATTTTCGGTGATTTATTCAAGTTACTGGTGCCGCTGTCTTGAAACCGCCCAGCTCCTTGGTTTGGGTGCTGTCACACCCTTTGACGGGTTAAATTCTTTTTTTCAGAACCATGCACCGCGCGACGCCACGCTGGCAAAATTGCGCCAGAAACTTGATAGCCTGTCACCATCGGCACCTGCCAGCCTGATGGTCACACATGCTGTAACAATCCGCGCCATCACCGGCTTGTCCGTCGCATCGGGCGGCGTGGTGATTTACGATTTAAAAACCGGTACCGCCAGAGAATTAGCGCTGTCATCATTATGACAAGCCATGTTACCGCCATAGTCTGATCTGCTTACTTGTCGGACGGAGCCACAGTCGTCACAGTTTCTTTGACCTTGCGAATAGCCATCCATACCGCCAGCGCAATGATCGGTACAGCGCCTGCTTTGATATACGACAAAGACAAACCCCACTGGTCAATTGGCAGACTGACCGCGATATAGCCAACCAGCCCAACACCGTAATACGTAACCGCGGCGATCGACAGCCGCTCAACCGTTTGTTGCAATCGTAATTGATGTTTGGCGCGCTGGTCCATTGACTGTAGCAAATCACGATTTTGTCGCTGTATGACCAATTCCGTTTGCGTTCGCAGCAAGGCGCCTGCCCGGTTAATACGTTGTGACAGGCTAGCCAACCGTTCAGAAAAGGCAGTGCAACTATCCATCGCCGGCGTCATGCGGCGATCAAGAAACCCGCGCACACCTTGAAACCCAGACAATCTGGTTAACTGCATCCGCTCTAACCGCCCGGTCAATATACCAAGATACGCCTTGGTGGCCGACAGGCGATATGAAGTGCGCGAATATATATCTTCGACATCGGCGGCTTGCGAAGATAATACGGTTAGTAACTGCTGCACCTGTCCGTCAGGTTTTTTGATTTCGTTCGCCAAATCATTTGTTAACCCGTTCAACACCTCTTCAATATCTGTCAATCTGGTGGAATATGCCTTTACTGTTGCCAGACCGAGCAATGATAACAGCCGGTAGGTTTCCACTTCGACAATGCGCTGGACGATACGGCCCATGCGGATGGCCTCAATGGATTTGTTGAACACCACAACTCGTGAATAACCTGCAGAGTCGATATCAAATGCAAAATGCACCTGCGCCGCCGCGTCACTAAAGTTATTCGATGCCACCGCACGGGAGTCTAAAACCTGTAACATGTCAGATTGCTGCAATTTGGTAGGAGGCCGCCCGCCGACCTCTACCCATATTGCGTGAAATAAGGCGGCTGGCGCGTTTCGTGCCCATGCAAACGGCATATGCGGCAAACTTGCTTCACGAAATGCGTCCTTTGAGATACCGGTTTGTACTTTCAACCCTTTTTCAACAAAGCTAATCGTTAAAAATTCGGTATGACGCTCAACCCTTAGGGCGAATCCATCCAGTTCAATCCGGTAAAATTTTTCCGCGGCCTGCACGGGTGACAAAGCGCGTGACCGCAAATAATCATTCACATAGTTCAATACAGCACTGTCATCATTGCCAACAAGATAGACAAATCTGATAAAGCGGCCAGCGCCATCAAAATCATAAAATGCCCGCGCATGTAATTCCTCGGACAGACTCTGACGAAGATCTGATGCGTCATGTATCTCCATTCGACCATCCTTCATGCAACAGATTTCGGCGTCACAATACATAATGATTTGCTATATTAGCATAATCGGACACATAAGCCGATTGATTGTTGTGCCACGTGCAGGATTAGTGACTGGTGATAGATAAAAATACAGCCGTTAACAAAAATCCGGCCCGGTAGATCTGCGCCATCGTCATTGGGATGCGTGGTAAATTTGGCCCAAAAGCGACGGTTGAATTGCCATGATCTACGAAATCAATCAGCCTATATGGCGTGTATTGTCAAACTCAGGGAAGGATTTTTTCAATCGCCCGGCGTAGCTTTGATGATGTCGGCCCGGTGGTCGACACGAACCAATCGACAAGATGGCCATCTGCGTCAATAAGATGTTTGTGAAAATTCCAACGCGGCACAGCTAATCCGCCATGCACCTCGGCCACCCATTTATAATAGGGATGCGCCGACGGGCCTTTGACATGCACAATATCAGTCATCGGAAAATCAATATTGTAATTTATCGTGCAAAAGGATTTGACCTCAGCCGCGCTATCCAGCTCTTGCCCACCAAAATCATCGCTAGGCACACCAAGCACAACAAGCCCACGATCACGATAGCTATCCCATAATTCCTGAAGCCCCTTATATTGCGAGGTAAACCCACACATGGACGCGGTGTTCACAATTAACACGGCTTTGCCCTTTAAACTTGCCAAAGGCAAATTTTCACCATCAATGCTGGTAAAACTGAAATCATGGGCTGATTGTGTTGTTGAAGCAGCAAAAATCATCGGCGCGCCCCCGAACAGGCTGGCAAACACAGCCAGAAATAAAAATATGAAACGGGTCAGTCTCTTCATGAGGGTTTAAGTGGGGATCACGCCTGCTGACCACAAGACCCAGACCACGTTTTTGACCATTTAGCCCGTTGGTTTGCCGGATCATGCGGCAGGCAATGCTAGGGGCAATCAAAACGGCAATGGCCACGGCACCGTGCCCGGCATTATTGCGCATTTAAAAAAACGCATGACAGCCAGCCTTTCTTCGCCTAGGGTTTTTGCATCTGTTAACAATGAAAAGGAGGTGATCTTATGTCTAGTGATAAAGGGTTTGTGTCGAAAGGCCTTGTTCTTGTTTGGCGGACTGAGAAGCAGCCTTCTGGGTGCGCGTAAAACGGAACCATCGAGGGGAAAAACCAACGATAAGAGGTTTTTCGATACCCGATCACGAAAGAGAGGCTTTAAGCCTCTCTTTTTTTGAAAGCGATATCATCAGCCGTACCAAGCCCGTTATCGGGCCAGTCGGTCTTTCAGGCATTTGATATGACGCGGCGAAATCCCGCAACAGCCGCCAATGATCCCGGCCCCGGCGGCGGCCCAGCGTTCGGCATAATCGGCATAGGCATCCGGCGTTATATCCGACCGCAATTCATGCAATGTTGCATTCGCGCCTTGATAGTTATCATCGGCAAGCGGAAAGGCATTGGCATAAACGCCAATAAGTGGGGGGCTATCACCGGAAAAATGCGCATGCGCGACAGACACCGCATCTTCCATCACCTCTGGCTGAGAACAGTTAAATAGCAAGGCATCCGGCGAAAGAGACTGACATAGCGCCAGCACATCGCCAAGCGGCTCACCTGACCGCAACCGTGGCTCGCCAGCTGTCACGTCAACATCCTCTAATGTGACTGATAGCCACACTGGCCGGCCAACCGGCAAAAATTCGGTCAAAAACAATTCGGCTTCGGCAACTGAACCAAGCGTTTCAGCCAAAAACAAATCGGCATAGTCCGCCAGCTGGTCACGAAATAAACGCATCATGTCGGCCGCCGCCTGCCGGTCAAATTTTTCCGGTTGATAGGACCCAAACATCGGCGGCACACTGCCGGCAACGCGCACCGGCCGCCCGGCCTCATCAGCCGCCGCACGGGCCAATTCACCTGATAGGCGCAACAATGCGCTGGCGCGCGCTGCAAACACATCTGCGCCAATGTGAAATGGCACAATCGCATAGCTGTTGGTGGTCACAATATCGGCCCCAGCCTGCAAAAACGCATCATGGGCGGCCCGCACATAGTCCGGCCCTTCCATGAGCGCGAGCGCTGACCATTCTGGTTGCCGAAACGGGGCTCCCATCGCCTGCAATTCGCGGCCCAAACCGCCATCGAGGATAATCATATGATACCGTCCAAAACCCGTAAAATCTTAGCCTATCGGCAGGCCCGGCAGATGGCAATATCGCATGGCCGGTTGATCATCATGAGGCGCAGGCGTGGGGCTGGCTGATTAACCGATCGTAAACCCGCACATCGCCGCAATATGCCGCACAACCTCGCTGTTGCGCACGGCAAAGGGCAAGATCGCCACCGCCAGCACCACCAAAATGCCCCAGATCACCCATGCAGACCGATCGGCATGATGGCCATTGTCAGATTTTTGCTGGTCTATCGTCATCCCCTATCATCCGGTCCGGGTCATTCCTCAGCAATTTATGTACGCATGGTAAATTCCAGCCCGGACCGGCTACCCACATACAGTCCTGGCTTTTGCATCACCATGCTGATGATGATATCACCGCCGCCTTGATCAAGCACCACATCGACACGGTTGCCATTTATCCGCACAATTGTCGCCGGTGCCACCTGATCAGTTTCGGTACAAGTGACGTGAACCCGTGCATCAAGCGTTAGCATTATTCCTGTCTCCTGACATTTGATGGCGCCGTTCAGCTGATTAATTCAAATCAATGGCATGCGCCTTTAAATCATCTAAATTGCAAACGGCAAGGCTAGCCTGATTGGTGGAAGCAAGGCGTATTTTTGGTGCATGACCGGCTTGCCGCGCCTGTTCCCAGCGGGCCGCACATAAACACCATTGGTCTCCCGCTTTTAACCCGGCAAACCCGAATTCTGGCCGCGGCGTTGATAAATCATTGCCAGCGGCCTTGCTAAATTCGAGAAACTCTTCGGTCATGATCGCACATACGGTATGCAACCCCTGATCAAGCGGCCCGGTGTTACAACAGCCATCTCGAAAAAATCCAGTGACCGGATCATGGGAACAGCTGGCAAGTGGACCGCCTAAAACATTGAGCTGCGCTTCAGAGCGGCGTTGGCTTCCATCCATCGTCAGCCTCCCTTGGCTATCGCCGGTCATTATCTGGCGTTGACGCGTCTATCACGGCCATTTTGCTTTCAATTTGCGCTTCCAGCTTGGCCATGAATTGTTTGCGGGTCAAGCCTGGTTGGATGGGATCGAGAAAATGGATATCGACGGTGCCGGGATATTTCAGCCAGCTGTTGCGTGGCCACACATGACCCGAATTCAACGCCACCGGCACCACCGGTAGTCCGGTGGCTTCATACAGGGCAAACACGCCAATCTCATAGGGTTTGCTGGTTCCCGGCGGCACCCGTGTACCTTGCGGGAATATCAGCATAGAGCGTCCCTGCTCGGCCAGTTTAAGCGCCGCTTCACGCATTTTGCGCAATGCCCGCATCCCGTCTGCCCGATTAACCGGAATACAGCCTGTCTTAATGAAAAACAGGCCAATGACCGGCAAACGCAACAATTCGACTTTTAATACAAAGGCCGGGGCATGAAGCAACCAACTCAAGATAATGGTTTCCCAAGCTGACTGATGTTTGACCGCGTAAATCACCTGCTTGTCCAGATGCCGGTCGCCATAATCCCGCTGACGAATGCCGACAATATAAAGCTGTTTATGCGCCATCCACCCCCAGAACCGGGCAATATAACGCGCCAGAAACGGTGGCAACAACAGCAATGGCCCCATCACCAGAACCAAAATGGCGGTGCCGATATAAAAGACACTGTTAAAAATAAATGATCTGATATAAACCATGGGGCCAAGCTAGGCAGAAATGCGGCCCGCTTCAATAGGCGATTTAGCAAAGCCGCTATGAAACGTTGCGTTTACTATGCGAACAGCTCCGCCAACCCACGGCAGTGTCTATGACGAATGAACAGATAGATTGGCACCACCGGGCCAGCATGGCGCTAGATAGCGCGATCACCAGCCGCCATCTGATCACTTATAATGATCTGGCAGATGCCGCCCAAATCCCCGCCCCACATCGGATTCATAAATTAACCATGTGGCTGGAATCATTAATCTATGAAGACCACAAATCAGCCAAACCATTGCGCGCCGCATGGGTCGTATCACGCCAACGCGGACAAATCCCAGCGCCGGGTTTTTTCATAAAATGCCATGAAATCGGCCTATATGACGGCCCCGTCAACGGCCCGCAAGCCGCAGAATTTCATCAAAAGCTGTTAGCCCACCATCCCGGTTAATCCGGTGATTTCGCAATATAGAATGTAAAAATGCCAGCCTGTTCGCGGCTTGATAGCAACGCATGCCCGCCAGTATCGCAGAAATGTTCAAAATCGAGCGGTGCGGCCGGATCATCTGCGGTGACTTTGAGCACCGCCCGCGGTGCCATCTGGTTTATTTGCCGGCGCGCCTTTAACACCGGCAATGGGCATTTCATGCCGGTCAAGTTCAGTTCCACATCAGCCGTCAAACCAGCGTCAGGGCTGTCGGTTTTAGATAGGTCACTTTGCATGGCCGTCACCATAAATCCGCCAGAGCGCAAATACCAGCCCCAATCGCAACGCTTTCTCGATTATCCAGCGGCAAAGACTTGCCTTTCGCGGTCAACCACCGCTAGATAGGGCCATGAGTATTTGGGGCATTATTATTGGGGGCACGGCCGGGTTTGCGCTTGGCGGGCCAATTGGCGGTCTGCTTGGTGCTGTTGCCGGTCACGCTGTCGAAAAACGGCTAGGACCAAACGGCAGTGACTCGCAGGCGACCAAACGTGTTGCCTTTACCGTTGCGGTGATCGCCCTATCGGCAAAAATGGCCAAAGCGGATGGCATTGTCAGCCGTGACGAAATCGCCGCTTTTCGCGAGCGCGTTCACATCCCGCCTAGCGAAGTGAGACAGGTTGGCAAATTTTGGGATCTGGCACGGCAAACACCTGCTGGATACGAAGATTACGCCAATCAAGTGGCGCATTTGTTTCCCGCCAAAGCCCCTATTTTGGAACAGCTACTGGATTTACTATTCCATATTGCCAAATCAGACGGCGATATAACCGCGCCTGAACAAAATTATCTTCATCACGTGGCCAGAATTTTTGGTTTTGATGACAATGAGTTTGACCGTTTACTTGCGATTCATCGTAGCAGTGGCCCATCAGCGTATGAGATTTTGGGGGTCAGCGCTGATTGTGATAATCAAACCCTGACCCGGCGCTGGAAAGAGCTGGTGCGGACGCACCACCCAGACAAATTGATTGCCGATGGCATGCCCGAAGAATTTGTCGCCGCGGCAAACGACCGGCTGGCCCGCATTAACGCGGCCTATGATGCGCTGGCCCGGCAAAGAGGCCTTTGAAGGACGGATCGATTTTATGCCACCGCCGCTTTTGACAATTGCCGATGCTGGCATCAATTTAGGGGACCAATGGCTGTTGCGCGGGGCTGATCTGGCACTGCATGCTGGTGACAGGCTGGCCCTTGTTGGGCGCAACGGGGCCGGCAAGTCAAGTTTGATGAAACTGCTTGCTGGCCAGGGCGAAATGGACGAAGGCACATTATGGGCCGCCCCCGGGTCCACGATCGCCTATCTGCCACAAGCCCCCAGCATTCCCACCGGCATGACATTGCGGGCCGTGGTCACCGCCGGCGTTGACAATGCGCACCTTGATAAAATTGCCCATAAAGCTGATGCCGTTCTGATGCGCATGGGACTTGATCCAATGCGGATGAGCGATGGGCTTTCCGGCGGCGAGTCCCGCCGCGTATCGCTGGCCCGCGCACTCTATACCCAGCCTGATATTCTGCTTCTTGATGAACCCACCAACCATATGGATTTACCGACAATAGAATGGATGGAAGAAATGCTGCGCCAGCATAAAGGGGCACTGTTGGTGGTCAGCCACGACCGGGCGTTTCTACGTAATCTTGGCACCGGTATTATCTGGTTACATGGGGGTAAATTACGGCGGCGTGACGGCCATTTTGATGAATTTGAAAGCTGGTCAGATGGCATTTTGGCGGATGAAGCTGTTACCCTGCACAAGCTTGATCGTCAGATCGCCGCTGAAACCAAATGGTCACGCGAAGGCATTTCAGCACGGCGCAAACGCAATCAGGGACGGCTTCGCGACCTTGACAGGTTGCGCAGTGAACGGGCCCAAGCTGGCGGCATCACGCAACGAAGCATGCGCATGGAAACGGGGCCGGCTGACGGCGGCGGACAGCTTGTTCTTGAGGCCATTGATCTAAGTGCCACAGTGCCAGATGGCGAGACCGAACGTAGCCTGCTTCGTCATTTCAACTTGCTGATACGGCGCGGTGACCGCATTGGTATTGTTGGCCCCAACGGGGCGGGTAAATCAACATTGGTGCGGCTGTTATTGGGGTTGACCCCGGCTGAGTCTGGCCGCATCAGACAGGGATTTGGACTGAACCCAGCATATTTTGATCAACGCCGTGAAGCCCTTGACCGTGACGCATCGCCCTGGACGATTTTAACCACTGGCGGTAGTGATATGATCGAAGTGGCCGGACAAACCAGACATGTCACCAGCTATCTTCGTGATTTCATGTTTGATGATGCCAAGATGACCCAGCGTGTTTCAACCATGTCTGGCGGGGAACAAAACCGGTTGCTTCTCGCCAAACTATTTGCCCAAACCCATAATTTTCTGGTGCTTGACGAACCAACAAATGATCTGGATCTGGAAACGCTGGAATTATTGCAGGAAGTCATTGCCGACTATGATGGCACAGTTCTGATTGTCAGCCATGACCGTGATTTTCTGGACCGGACCGTGACCGCGGTTCTGGCGTTTGAGGGGGATGCCAAAATTGTTGCCCATGCTGGTGGCTATTCCGATTATCTGGCACGCAAGCAAGCAACCGCCGCGCGCCGCAGTGATAACGCGCGTGATACCAAATCAGCCAAAAAATCTACCCCCGTGGACAAGCCAAAACCAAACCGGGCCCCACGGCTCAGCTATAAAGACCAGCATATCCTAGACACCATGCCAGCGCTGATTTCCGGCCTTGAAACACAGATTGCGACCATCGAAACAGAACTTGCGGTTGCTGATCTTTTCGCAACGGACCCAGCCAAATTCAATCAGCTAGCCGATCAGCTGGCAGTCTTGCAAGCCGACAAAGCCGACAAAGAAGACGCATGGTTGAGCGCCGCTGAAAAAGCCGAAGCCATTACCAAGACCGAAACGTCCTAAGCGCTGGCGGTAGCGCAAGGGTGGCGCAAGGGTGACATGTGTGCTGGCGGTGTCGTGGCGCTCGCTTGACCATGCCAGCATAGCCAGCGTATAGTCCGGTCCTGTCAGATGACCGGATGGCTGCTGCTTTTGCTTCGGCAAAGGGAGAGGAAAGTCCGGGCTCCACAGGATCAGGATGCCGGGTAACGCCCGGCGGGGGCAACCCTAGGGAAAGTGCCACAGAAAACAAACCGCCGGATGCCGGAAACGGATATGCCGGTAAGGGTGAAAAGGTGCGGTAAGAGCGCACCGCCGAACTGGCAACAGAACGGGCATGGTAAACCCCATCCGGAGCAAGACCATGTAGGGACACGCGTTGCCTTATGCAACAGGTGCGATCCTGTACCGATGTCCGGGTAGGTTGCTTGAGGTGGCTGGCAACAGCCATCCTAGATGAATAGCCATCATCAACCGCTATGGCGGTTGGTACAGAACCCGGCTTACAGGTCATCTGACAGTTTTTCCCACATCATAATCACCGCATTGTTCCCCCACACAGCGGCGATCTATCTCGCCGATTGAGGAGCATGCCGTGATCAGCTTGCCAGCAGGCCGACTCATGCCCGTGCTTTCGGCCACGCTGTTGTTATAGGCGTCACATCACGTAAATAAGAACAAAAATAGAACAATTCTATAAATAATACGCTTATTCAGTGAGTTATATATCATTGTTTATTTCTAATATTAACTAATTGAAAAGATTACATTTTCCCATGAAGAAATGGGTAAAACCCATTGACGTCCATAAAATCCCATGATATCCCATAATATCCCATTTTAAGATTTGTTGGGGATTGCGGCTACCTCCCAAGTCAAATCTCGGCAAATCGGGTCAAAAATGGGGTCTCTTCAAGCCGTGCTGATAGCGCGTTGGAGAGCACCGGGCGGTTTTGGCAACCAAGGCTCGGATTGGCCGGCACGGACGAAAACAGGAGCTCGAGGTTAAGTGGAATTATTTTTATCCACATTTGAGAATCGCATTGATAAGAAAGGGCGCCTATCCGTGCCGGCTCCTTTCCGCGCAGTGCTGGAGCGCCGCCGCGATCCATTGTTCCTGTTCAAATCGCTCACCGAGCCATGTCTTGAAGGGTGCGGCGCCGAACGTATCGAGCAGATTGTTGATGCTATTGACAGCATGGACAGCCTGTCGAGCGAAGTCGCCACCTTGCAAACCATGTTATCGAGTGCGCAAGAAATGAAACTTGATGCAGAAGGCCGCATCATGTTGAGCGCTGATTTTATTGAATTTGCCGAACTGGATGAGACCGCGCTTTATGCGGGCATCGGCCGCTCTTTCCAAATTTGGTTACCCGACCGCTATCGTAGCCGCGAAGCCAATGCACGGGCACGTGCCAAGACTGAAGGCTTGCCGAGTCTGCGCCTTGGTCGCGGCGCCTCACGATCAACCAACGACAGCGGGGATCGATAATGGCGCCTGACACGCTGCATCATTCCGTCCTGTTGCAAGAGGTGGTAGATGCGCTTGGGCCGACTGATGGTCATTATTATCTGGACGCCACCTTTGGTAATGGCGGCTATAGCCGCGCGCTTCTTGAACAGGCTGATTGCTGTGTTGTGGCCATCGACCGTGACCCGGACGCGATCCAGCGCGGCGCCGCCATGCAGGAAGAATTTGCCGGGCGCTTTGTTCTTGTCGAGGGCTGTTTTTCCGATATGGCGCGTTTGATTAAAACCTTGCCGCCACGGCCGCATGGCTTGCGTGACGGCGCACCGGAAAAGCTTGATGGCGCGGCATTTGATCTTGGCGTTTGTTCAACCCAACTGGATCAAGCCGACCGCGGATTTTCTTTTCGCAGTGATGGGCCGCTGGACATGCGCATGTCAAAATCTGGCACCAGCGCGGCTGATATTGTGATGCAGAGTGACGCCCGCGAATTAGCCCAGATATTGTGGGAATATGGCGAGGAAAAAGCCTCGCGCCGCATCGCCCGTGCCATCGTGACAGCGCGCGAGACAACGCCGATCACATCGACCGCGCAACTTGCCGACATCATCTATTCGGTGATGCCATCAAAAAAGCCGGGGCAAATTGATCCGGCAACACGTAGTTTTCAGGCCTTGCGGATTTATGTAAACCGCGAACTTGACGAGCTGACCAGTGGGCTTGCCGCGGTTGAAACGCTGTTAAAACCTGATGGCATTTTGGCCGTTGTGTCTTTTCATTCTCTTGAAGACCGCATCGTCAAACGATTTTTGACAACCCGAAGCCAGCATGCCGCACGCCCGTCACGCCATCTGCCGCTGGCCAATGGTGCAGCGCCCAGTTTTGACCTTGTTGCGCGTAAAGCTGTGCTGCCAAGCAAGGAAGAATGCCGCATCAATAGCCGTGCGCGTTCAGCCAAGCTACGCATCGCACGGCGCA
Organism: uncultured Alphaproteobacteria bacterium; assembly: GCA_913045915.1. Lineage (GTDB taxonomy): Bacteria > Pseudomonadota > Alphaproteobacteria > Puniceispirillales > Puniceispirillaceae > UBA3439. Next base: position 15,148 of record CAJWSS010000020.1, read on the forward strand.
CAAATGCCCCCGCCTATATCACCGCCAATCAGGAGAGTGTTGCATGCGGATAATCATTCTGACGGCCATTGTTCTGGCAAGTCTTGGCACCACATTATATCAGGTCAAGACCGGCATAGATGAACGACAGGCCGAGCTGAGGCGTCTACAAGCAGAAATCGCCACAACCCAGCGCGATATCGCGGTGTTAGAGGCCGAATGGGCGTTTTTGTCACGCCCCGACCGGGTGATGAATTTATCTGCCAGCCTGCTGGATATGGAACCAATCAGCCGAGACCGCATTCTGCCGCTGGAAGCCATTCCCATGCGTCTTCCAGCCGACACTGAATCGTTAGACAGGGTATCATGCGTCAATTGTTAGCAAAATTGCGGCATTTGGTTTTGCCAGCCCGCCCCGACCCCGCTCAATCGCGGCGCATTGCTGAAATCCGACTGGTATTTTGCGGTTTCATCGCGATTGCCATTATCGGCACAATTGGCACGCGGATTGTTGGGTTGGCCGAAGCCCATACCAATCTGCGCCTTGCTGTACATGGCCAAGCCACCGCCGCCCTGCGTGGTCGCATTCTGGACCGCGAAGGCCGGTTGCTAG
>CAJWSS010000021.1:0-15705 GCA_913045915.1 uncultured Alphaproteobacteria bacterium
TACTGGCGTTACTTACATTGGGCCAATTGGTGGCTGTGCATGCGGCCGTGCTGACTGGTCTTAAATATGTTGCGGTAATCGTATTTATGGTCATGGGGGTCGGGCTGATCATGGCCCGGGTTGATAAATTACAGGCTCCAGATCAATTAACCAGAGCTGGATTTTTACCGGGGTTTATCGCTGGATTACTGGTCATTATCGGGAATCCAAAGGCGATTTTATTTTATATCGGGGTGTTGCCCGGATTTTTTGATGTGACCCGCGTGACCACACTGGATATTTTGGTCGTGGGTCTGGTTTCGGCGGCTGTGCCGTTTTGCGGCAATGTCATTTTGGCGGTAATGCTTGATCGGGCCAGCCTGTTGATTGCATCGCAAAACGCGCGCCGCCGCCTTAATATCGTCACTGGCGTGGTGCTATTTATTTTAGCTGGTCTTATTTTGATCATGTAGCGCTGGCCCAGACGAGGGCTACACGGCGGTGGTTTCTGCTGGTTTTGTTTTTGATTTTTGTCGGTGTTCACGCCAAGCGGTGATCATACCGGCACTGGTAATCAAGATCATGCCGAGCCAGCCATTGGCCGTTGGCCAGCTATCAAAAATCACCTTGCCCCAGATGGCCGCAAATAACAGGTAAGAAAAATCAAGCGGGGCGAGCCAACTACTATCGGCTGTTTGATAGGCACGTGTCAGCCCCAGATTGCCGAATAAATTCAGCACCGAACATAATGCCGCAAACCCTATGACCGACATCCCTATTGCTGGCCAGCCAATCGCCACAAAGGGCATGGCGGCCTGCAGGCTGGGTGAGAGCGGGGCAATGCTGAGGACCACGCTACCGACAAGTCCTGAGGCAAAAAACATCACACCATTTGCAAAGGTGAGGGCAAGGGGGGTTTCCCCGCGGCAATAGCGCCGCAATATGATAATATTACAAGCATAAAAAAACCCGGCCGCGATCGGTAATAGCTGGGCCAAGGAAAATGCATCGGCCAGCGGGTTCAGCATGAAAAAAGCGCCAACTGCGCCCATAATCAAAGCCCCAATACGCCATTTCCCAACAGACTCACCAAGCATGGGGGCGGCAAGCAAAGACACAAATAGCGGGTAGGTGTAAAGTCCGGCGGCCATCTGTGCGACACTCAAAAAAGGTGAGGCAGAAAAAAAGCAAAACATACAAATAACCATGACGAGACTGCGGGCGGCAACGGCCAGTCGGCGTTGTGGATAAATCAGTTTGAAACCACCGCTGATCAAGGCCAGACAAATAATCAGCGTCATATTTCCAGCAGAGCGCAGCGTCTGGATTTGCCAGAAAGAAGTGCTGTCAGAGATGAATTTGATCAGTGAATCCTGCAGTGCGAGTAAAGTCACACCTACCAGCAACAACAGCAGAGCTGTCAAAGGATGATCGCCAGAAGGGGCCAATAATAAATTGGTTTTTTTTGACGGCAAACTCAGCTCCGCATACGGCTGGCATTGGCATCAAAAAGCGGAAATTTCTGTCGCTTGGCGGCTAAATTTTCGCCAAGCAATTCAACCGACCAGCCGGTGTCTTCATTCGCAATCTCTTTTGGCACATAGCCTTGTGCCATGGATTGGCCGGCGGCGTGGGCATAGCCTCCGGATGTCACCCAACCAACAACCTGGCCATTATGCGAAATTGGTTCGTCACCAATCACATCAGCATCCTTGGCCTCGATCACAAAGCTACATAAGCGCATGGTGCCGCCTGTTTCACGCTCGGCCAAAGCGCCAGCCTTGCCAATAAAATCGGCTGGCTTGTCATAGGCAACAAATGCATCAAGTCCGGTTTCAACCGGGCCATAAACAGGCCGGTATTCGCGCCCCCATGACCCATAATTTTTCTCCAGCCTTAGGGCATTTAAGGCACGTGAACCAAATAGGCGGATGTTATGGGCCGCGCCCGCTGTCATCAAGTGATCAAACAAATTGTTGAGATAAGCCGGGGCAACCCATATTTCATAGCCAAGATCACCGGTATAGCTAACCCGCCCAACAATGGCTGGCACCATGCCAATATCCATCTTTTTGATCGCCATAAACCGCATATTATCATGCGAGATGTCGGTATGGGTGCAAGATTGTAGCACCGCACGAGATTTTGGCCCGGCAAGTGTCAAGCCAACAAGATCCAATCCCAGCGGGTCAATTTTCAGATCATCAACGCCGGCGGCATGCGAGAGAAACCAACGCATATGATAGGATTCGGCGACACCTGAACCAATGATTAAAAATTGATCATTGGCAAGCCGTGCCAATGAAAAATCGCCAATGATCTTGCCATCATCTTTGAGCATTGGTGCCAGTACCATGCGTCCGACAGGTGGCATTTTACAGGCTAGAATACGGTCCAGCCAGTCAGCCGCCCCACCGCCAGACACGCGGTATTTTGCAAAACTGGATATGTCACCAAGGCCAACCGAGTCACGAACGGCCCGGGTTTCGTCACCAACATGGTCAAAATCTGTTGATCGGCGCCATGAAAACACATCACTAACCCCATCTGGTGCGTACCACAACGGGATTTCCAACCCATAGGCCGCACCAAATTGCGCGCCAGCTGCTTTTTGTTTGTGATAAATCGGTGTTGTTAATAAGGGTCTGGCGGCCTGTAATTCTTCGTTTGGATACCGGATAGAAAACCGTCTGGCGTAATTTTCGCGCACACGCGCATTAGTAAATTGCATTGTGGCATAATCACCAAAACGGCTGACATCCATGGCCCAGACATCAAATCCGGGATCACCATTAATGATCCAGTTGGCCAGCGACAAACCCACGCCACCGCCTTGGCTAAATCCAGCCATAACCGCACAAGCTGTCCAGTAATTCGTCATGCCCTTTACCGGCCCAACAAGTGGGTTGCCGTCAGGTGCAAAGGTGAAAGGCCCATTTATAATTTGTTTAATACCGGCCTTTTCAAATGCCGGAAAATGCGAAAAGCCAACTTCGAGGGACGGGGCGATCCGATCAATATCAGGTTCGAGAAGCTGATGCCCGAATTCCCATGGCGTGTTTGTTTCTGACCATGGTTTACAGGCTTTTTCATAGGTGCCCATCAACATCCCAGCACGTTCCTGCCGCAGATAGATTTCACCGTCAAAATCAACCGCGTGCAAAACCTCTGCACCCGTGTTGGCATTGATTTCGGCAACTTCTGGCATGTCTTCGGTCAGAAGATACATATGTTCCATCGCCAGTACTGGCAATTCCAGCCCCACCATGCGCCCAACTTCACGTGCCCATAGCCCGGCCGCATTCACCACATGTTCAGCCAAGATTGTGCCTTTGTTGGTGTGGACATGCCAACTGCCATCCACCGTCTGTGACAGCGATTCGACCATCACATGCGTTTCATAGGATGCGCCATTTTTCCGGGCGGCCTTGGCATAAGCATGTGTAACGCCATAGGGGTCAACATGACCTTCGATTGGGTCATACATCGCCCCCACAAACTGATTAGGGTCAATCAAAGGCATCAATTCATGGGCGCGCTCAGGCGTGATGATTTCCAGCTCATCCATGCCAAGATATTTGCCCTTTGCGCGTACAGATTTCAGCCAGTCAAAACGTTCTTCGGTTGCCGCCAGCATAATGCCACCAGTCATATGCAAACCGATATCTTGCCCGGATAGCTGTTCAATCTCTTTGTATAATTCGATGGTGTATTGCTGGAGTTTGGCAACATTGGGATCGCCATTGATGGTGTGCATGCCACCGGCGGCATGCCATGTCGAACCAGACGTCAGTTCTGACCGTTCGAGCATAATGGCATCACTACAGCCAAGCTTGCTTAAATGATAGAGGATAGAGGCCCCGACAACGCCCCCACCAATAATGACGACCCGTGCTTGATCCTGCATGTAGTTCTCCACCGTTTAGCTCATTTGAAAACTAGACTATTGATTGTCGTCTGCCACTGTTCTGGATACGGCCTATATGGGTGTATTGGCGAATAGAGGTGACCATGGTTTGAGTAATGTTTGTGACATCGCCCACTGTTTGGCACGACCATAGCATTTGTTTTTGATTGCGTTAAATTAATGGCATAAAATTTGATATATTTTTTTAGATAGCTCTGCCGATGCTGGTAGAATAAAAATTGTAAATGGAGAGATTATGTCGGACGAAAAGCAAGAACCACAATTAATGGCATTGCTGACGGAACTGGTGAAACAATTTTCTGATTATGATCCACCACGTTTGCGCAAAGACGGCGATATTGTGATCCCGCTTGATGCTGTGTTGAAAAAAAACCGGGCGGCGCATCAAAATTTTGCTGAAGCGTTCAGTGAAATGATGCGCGATGATTTGGGGCCAAAACGCAGTTCCACGTGGGTGAAATAGCCGATCTTAAAAGACTTTTTTGGCTAGCGGCGTTTGTATAAAGCGTCCAGCTGGTCTGCATAAGCGGCCCGGACAATATGACGCCTGACCTTCAATGTGGGCGTGAGCTGGCTGTTTTCTGTTGAAAAGGCCTCTTTTGCGATGACAAACCGCCGCACCCGTTCAATCTGCGACAGACGGGTATTGGCGCGGTCAACAGCTTCGGCAATAAGGGTTTTTAAATCACTGTCTGAGGTAGCTTTGGCACGCGCTTCATCTGATGGCACAATCACGCCGGCCAGCCATGGCCGATGATCACCATCAACCATCACTTGTTCAATTTCAGGTTCAATGGCGAGCAAGGCTTCAACCCGGCCAGGGGCGATATTTTCGCCGCCAGAATTTACGATAATATCTTTTTTGCGGCCGGTAATCGTGACATAGCCATCCTCATCGACGCTACCGAGATCTCCAGTATATAGCCAGCCATCTTTAATCACGCCAGCTGTTGTCGCCGGGTCGCGCCAATAGCCTTTCATCAGCATATCACCGCGCACTAAAATTTCACCATCTTCGGAAAGGCGCAATTCAACGCCGTCAACAGGTGGCCCGACAGTGTCTATTTTAATCAAATTTGGGCGGTTGGCTGAAATCAGCGGTGAGGCTTCGGTTTGGCCATAGCCCTGAAGTAATTTTACGCCAAGTGCCATGAAGAAACTGCCAACATCTGGGTTGAGGGGCGCCCCGCCTGAAATGAAATAGGCAAGCCGGCCACCTAGCCGCGCCCGGACCTTTTGTCTGACTAATTTTTCCAGAACAAGGTTCAAAATAAATTCATGCGGCAACAAATGGCGCCCGGCAAGTCGTTTCCGCCCCAGTCTGATGGTTTCATGAAACAGCCGTGCCGAGATGCCGCCTTTACTGCGGACACCGCGCATGATGCGTTCGTGCAGGACATCATAGAGGCGCGGCACGGCGGTCATCAATGTTGGCGACACATCTAGCAAATTAGCGGCGATTTGTTCGGCTGACTCGCTGTACCAAACTTCTGATTTGGTTTGCAGTGGCAAATGCAAACCGGCTGTATGTTCATAGGAATGCGACAGTGGCAATAAAGATAAAAATCGCTGATCACTGGATGCGTTGGCTTCTTCCAAAAGCATGATTGCGGCATCAATATTTGCCTGTATTGACCGGTGGGTCAGCATCACGCCTTTTGGCCGCCCACCAGTGCCAGAAGTGTAGATTAAACAGCAGGTATCATCAGCCTTTTGCGCGTCAATGCGTTGGTCAATGGTGGTGAGTGGTTCAGCGGTCGCAACCGCATCGTCCCACTGTTTCGTTTCAATGTTACTGTCAGGCAGTGCAATGGCTGTCGGGTCCATGAAAATCATTAGCCGCAATTGTGGTGCGCGCGTGGCCGCCAGCATCATGCGCGTGGCAAGCGCCCCGCCAGAGGTGATGGCAACAACAGCGCCCGAATGGTCCATAATGAAATGATGATCATCTTCGGTGTTGGTGGTGTAGGCAGGCACCACAATCGCACCAATAGACATAATAGCCAGATCACAAATGGCCCATTCCGGACGATTTTCCGCGCTTATGATGACGCGGTCACCCGGCGACACGCCAGCAGCTACCAAAACCGCGGCCAATTGACGTATTTTGTGGTCAACTTCAGCCCAACTAAGTCCAGACCAACTGCCGTTGATCTTACGAAAAAATAGCGGTTTATCGCCAACCGTTTTGGCAATGGAAAAAAACTGGCCTGCAAGATTGGCTTTGTTATCTGTTTGTTGTGCTGGCTGATGGGCTGGTTCAGGCATGATGTCGCGTTTGTTGTTTGTTATGTGCGCAAACAGCCTATCGAAAAAAAAAGCGAATGCAAATTTGCAATTGCCAAACGCGATTTATTTCATCAAAGCAGGCTCTAGGATGGATGGTAGCAAGCTGGCCACAAGCAGTAACGCCATAGTTACGTTAAATTGGCGCAGCCGAGTGTGGCTGGTAAGAAGTTGTGCGATGCCGGTGCCGAACACTGTCCAGGTGCAGGTTGCGCACAATGTGACTATGGCAAAGACAAACAATAAAATTGTGACCTCCGCACCAACATTCTCAGCTGTTGATGTATAGGCGCTGACCGAACTAATGATCACCATAATGCCTTTCGGGTTTATCAGTTGAAAACTGGCGGCCTGCACAAAACTTAGTGGTTTGTCTTTATCCTTGGTTGTGGTGCGGCCCGCACTGCCAATTTTCCACGCCAGATAAAGCAAAAACAAAAAACTGATAATTTTTAACAAATCATACAGCCATGGAAGCATGGCGAATAATGTGGCGAGGCCAAGTCCGGCAGCAAGCACCAAACTGCAAAACCCGACCAGAATGCCAAAAATATGAGGCAATGTCCGACGAAAGCCGAAATTCGCGCCTGATGCGGCCAACATGACATTATTTGGTCCCGGGGTAAACGCGGTGACCATGGCAAAGGTGGCCAATGAAATCAGTGTCGAACTATCCATAAATTTGGTCAAAATCCGCTGAAACAAAAGGCGTTGAGATCCTTTGTTTATAAATCAGAAATGACAGCGTTCGGCAAGTTGAATGCGCGGCAAGCTGCGTGCTGGCCTATTGTGTGTAGCTGGCACTGCATCCCATTTTTTGTTGCCATAAAGCGGCGCATAAATCGGTGACGTGGTGCGCGGCAAGCGGCGCAGAAACAAGGCTGTAGAGCGTCGCGTTACGCCGGTGTAGCGGGGTGACAGAAAAGGCGATATGCCTAAAGTGATGCGGGTCAGATTGTTCGAGTTGATGCTGGGCGCGATAGGCTTCGGTTTCGCTACGATAGGTGCCGATATGGACCGCATATCCGGTAGTCCCTGGCTGTGCGGGAATGGAAAATGCAAAATCTAGCCCAGTCATGCCGATGCTGTTTTCGGTTGGTTTTGCCAGCGGGGAAACAAGGTCAATAGATTCTCTAGAAGGGGTTAAACCATGCTGATCGCTGGGGTGCGAGGTGAGTGGTAATGCGCTTGCTGTTGCACCAGCGGCTTCCAGACTATCTATCATTTGTTGTAGAGTTAGATTTTGATGCTTTAACCGTTGCATATGGTCGGGTTGTTCGGACAACGTGGTGCTGGCCTCATGGGTGGTGAGATTAGCCGGTTCAATACAATTGCCCGCAACCGCGCAACTGGCAAGTTCTGGGTAATCCTTAATGATAGATTGGTCAGCCCTTTGATAAATCTGTGTGCACACATCGCCAATCATTTTGGTTGCCGCTTCATGGGCGTTGCCATCGGTCAGGCTGATGTGTTCTGTCTCGGTTAGGTTGATCATCAGCCAAGCCGCATAACGGTCGACAAGATGGTTGATCTCCAAGGACGTGAGTTCGCCGATTCCCTCTAAATCTGCTGCGGTGCTGATCACTGATCTGGCATGGCGCTGACGCTCTTGCCATAATTTTCCAAGCCGTGGGTCCACCAGCGTTTGTAATTGCATCAATCGTGAAAAAGCAGCACAGGTAGCGCCTTGTTCTGCCATGCCGCCATAGGACTGCCAGCTGTCCAACTGGACACTCGATTGTGCTGTTTGTGTAACGAGCGCAAACCATATGCTGATAAAAATTAGTGATCGGTGACAAATGCGCAAACCAGCTGTCAACATGCAAACACCCCATGCCAGACTTGGACTGTCAGGCTCATTAGATTAATTTGTGCTAATTTTATGGTGCGTTTAGATTTTCTGTCACGCCCATTTTATGGCATCGGTTAGCGGGTAAATCGCAAGGCTTCACCAGCCGCCCGAATCAATGCGCGTGCTTTGTTTTGGGTTTCTTCATATTCAGCCTCCGGGTCACTGTCATAAACAATGCCGGCCCCAGCCTGAACATGCATGGTCTGGTCTTTCACAATCGCTGTGCGAAGCGCAATACAGGTATCCAGATCGCCGGCCACTGAAATATAGCCAACTGCGCCGGCATAGACACCGCGGCGGTCAGGTTCCAGATCATCAATTAATTGCATCGCACGGATTTTTGGCGCACCCGACACTGTTCCGGCGGGAAATCCGGCAACAAGTGCATCAATGGCATCAAGATTGTCACGGATACTGCCTTCAACTTGTGAAGCGATATGCATGACATGGCTGTAATATTCGACTTCGTAATTTGATTTTACCCGGACTGTGCCCGGGCGTGACACCCGGCCAACGTCATTACGTCCCAAATCCAGTAGCATCAGGTGTTCAGCGCGCTCTTTTACATCTGCCATCAAATCGGCTGCGTTGGCGGCGTCTTCATCTGGGGTGGCCCCGCGTTTGCGCGTGCCAGCAACTGGCCGGATGGTGACCGTTTGGTCACGAAGCCTGACCAGAATTTCTGGGCTTGAACCCACAACGGCCATTTTATCAAAATCAAAATAAAACAAGAAAGGCGAGGGGTTCAGGCGCCGTAAGGACCGATAGAGATTAATAGCCGGCAGGTGAAAGGGAATGGAAAAACGCTGTGACAACACAATCTGAAAAATATCACCAGCGCGGATATAGTCTTTGGCTTTTTTAACCATCTCCAGAAAACTGGATTTGCTCATATTTGTGGTTGGTTCGGGCAAGGGGGCGGTGGCATCACCAACCTCGGTATGCGGCAAAGGGCTGTCTAGACTGTTGATCGCCTGTGATAGCCGGTCGTGCGCATGCGCCCATGCCGTCTCAGCATCATCCCAATCTTGGGGGCGGATTTGCGTTACCAAGGTGATGCTGTCTTTTAACCTGTCAAAGATCGCAATCAGTGATGGGCGCAGTAAAAGCGAATCATCCATATCTACAGCGGCGCTATTTTGATCCGGTATGGTCTCTATTTGCCTAATCATGTCATAGCCGAAATAACCGAATAATCCAGCCGCCATGGGTGGCAAATCTCCGGTATCTTGCATCGCGCTTTCAGCCATTAACTGGCGTAATGATTGCAACGGCGGCAGGGTGTCTGGTACGAAATTTTCAGGCAAAGCCGGTGTTCGGTTAATTTCGGCCTGATTATTGTGGCACCGCCAGATCAAATCAGGTTGCAGGCCAATGACGGAAAATCGCCCACGCACCTCGCCGCCCTCAACAGACTCAAGCAGGAAACAATTGGTTTGACCGTCGGCAAGTTTTAAAAAAGCAGATACCGGCGTTTGCGTGTCAGCAACAAGCACCCGGTGTACAAGCTGGATCGCACCGGCGTTAAACGTCTCGCTAAAATGATCAAAAGCTGCAGACGCCGGCGCCATTATTGTGTGGTTCCTAACAAAAGCTGCTGGACAGCCGCTAGATTTAACTGCAAATCATGTTTTTGCGACAATGATATCAACAACAAATTTGTCATATCGTCACGCATGGCGTTGTTCATCACCGTCAGCACCAGTTCAGTTGTTTCACTCAGCTCTTTTTCTGTGGCCGGAATAATATCAATGGTTCGCACGGCAATCGCCTCGCGGCCTGTTTCAATAACCTGAATGTCGCCACTATTTTGGTTGAATGCGGCGTTGGCAATCAGCCCGGCGGCTTCATGGTCAAGGCCAATGCCATTACGCCTGAATGCTGGGCTTGGTGCGGTGTCTTGATCTGTTTGCGGGGTGGTCAAGACCGCATCTGCCGCCGCGCGCGCTGTTTTGACAGCTTCTACGCGCTTATAATCGGATATGACCAGTTTTTTAACCTCGTCAAGGCGGCGCTCTCTTGGTTCGGTTTCGGCAGTGACGTTAACAACAAAAAATACATCATCACTGCCTTCTTGAATGACGCTCGCCTCATTTATCTCACTATCCCAAATCAGATCGAGAATGGCGCTATCTTGAAGCAATTCGTTGGCCTCACCAGCTACTGGTAGGCCGTCGATTGTCTGTCCCTGCCGATTAATATCATTGGCAATGTCTAACCGACCGCCAGCTTTGCGAATGGCTTCTTCAATGGTGTCGCCACTGCCAAGTGCATCTTCCAGCATATTGACCTTGTCATAGAGCACATCTATCGCCTGTTCGGCACGCAAGGTGGAAACAATCTCATCACGCACATCTTCCAACTGTGTCACGCCGCCGGCGGTGATTTTGTCGATTGATAACAGATGAAATCCAAATGCCGTTTGCAATGGCCCGACTATGGCACCAGCGTCAGCGGCAAAAGCTGCGGTAGCAAGATCGCCGTCAAGCGCCGCTTGGGTGACCGTGCCAAGATTGGTGTCTGCATCGGTCCAATTCAATAAAGAGGAAGCGACCTCGGCAAAATCTTCACCATTGTTCAGCCGGTCACGCGCGGTTGCGGCAGTGGTTTCATCGTCAAATACCATCTGGCGGATGTCGCGGGTTTCAGGCGTTCTGAATTCATCAAGACGTTCATCAAAAGTGGTTTGGATCTCGGTATCACTGATGGTGATGGTTTCGGCAATGGCCGCGGCGGATAAGCTACCAATAACGGCGCTACGCAAACGCGGTGCGTCATAGCTGGATTTGTTATCCTGAAAAAATTTGTCAATCACCGCATCATCTGGAGTGGGCACAGATTCTGGACGGACGGCATAGCTGGTTAATTTAACTGTTCGTTTTTCTAATTCATGGGCGGCGACAACGCTGGCCAATTCATTGCTATAGCGAAGACCCCCGGCAAGTGGTGCCATCAGCTGTTGGCGTTGCAAGACATTGTCAACGCGTTTGAGATAATCTGATTCCGAATAGCCCGCATTGGCGAGGGCTTGCATAAAGCGGCCTTCAGAAAACTGTCCTAATTCATCCTGAAAACTTGGTTCATTGGCAACGGCGTCACGTTGCATGGCACGGGTTACAGTCAAACCAAGGTTTTGATTTTCAGCGCGAAACAACAATTCACGCGACATTGTACCAATCACTTCATTGAGCAATCCACCCTGGACAGCTTCTTCAGTTGTGGTGTTCGGAAGATAGGCACGCCGTGTCCGGTCAAATTCAATAGCAACCTCGCGGGGGGACAGGCTCTGTTCACCTGCCGATATAGCCTTGTCACTGCCACCAATCAAACCGGTGGACCCGTCTCCAATGCCCCATAAAGCAAATCCCCCTGCCAGAAACAGCAGAAAAAATTTCATCAACGGAGATTTGGCGCCACTGCGCATCGCCTGTAACATAATGCTCTATCCATCATTTTTGTTGGTCTTACGGCCAATGTCCCTGAGTCACCCTGATGGGAATAAGCCGCAAGACGTAAATTGCTTACCCAAGGTAATAATGCGTGGTGCCATTTGGGGCAACTTCAATATCCATAATTTGGAGTGAAACCGCCGCAAATTGGATTTTTTTTCAGTTGCGCTTGCCGCATCGCCAAAATTACCGGCCTTTTGGGTGTCTTTCCGCCACTGTGATGGCGCGTCGGGGCGGTCGTATTTATCTAGGCGGTCTTCTTATCGAATATGACGCCATTGTTGGCAGGTGCAGTTTTTATTGCTAGACAGGCGTGTAGTGATGGGCAGGTAAAAAAGAAAAGAGGCGCTGACATGATTGTGGCGGCAAATTGGAAAATGAATCCAGCGTTGGATCAGGCCGCGGTTTTGGCAACAGCTCTTGCCAGCCAGCCTTTTTCCGAAATCAAGCGAATTTTATTCGTGCCGCATCCCTATCTTGTGCCGATGTCGGTGCGATTAACTGGCGCGCCATTACAGATCGGCGGGCAAGATTGTCATTTTGCCGATCACGGGGCCTATACCGGTGATGTATCTGCCGGCATGTTGCGTGATTGCGGTGCGTCCACCGTGTTGCTGGGCCATTCTGAACGACGGTCGGCTCATGGTGAAAGCAGTGATCTTGTTGCACAAAAAATAAAGGCGGCGTTGGCGCAAAATTTAGATGTTGTTTTATGTGTTGGGGAAACCAAGGCAGAACGCGATGACAAAAAAGCTGAACAGGTTGTGATTGACCAGTTGCAAGCCTCTATTCCTGATAATACGCCGCCCACACGGCTAACGATTGCATATGAACCAGTATGGGCGATCGGGACCGGGGCCGTGGCGTCGCCTGATGATATTGGCGCGATGCATCATATCATTGCGTCCGTGCTTAGCGAACGATTTGGCGCCGGCGCTCTGCCGCCAATTTTATATGGCGGGTCGGTCAATGCTGAAAATGCAGGGTCAATATTTGCGGTGCCGCTGGTTGGCGGGGCGTTGGTCGGCGGTGCCAGCCTTGATGCCGATGCTTTTGCCGCAATATGCACAGCCGCACAGCTTGCCAGTAGAAATGAAGGCTGATGTGTGATTTTGGCACCCAGCGCAACCATTTTGGTTGAAAAACCTAAAATATACCGATACAAGCAACGCTTCATTTCAAATTTGTGAGATAGATCCGCATGGAAACGCTTGTCCTGACCATCCATATCCTGATTGCGCTTGCGCTTGTTGTGGTTGTGCTGTTGCAACGCAGCGAAGGTGGCGGGCTCGGTATTGGCGGCGGCGGCAGTGGCGGCGGCTTCATGACAGCCCGCGGCACGGCAAGTTTCATGACACGTGCAACAACCGTTCTGGCGATTGGGTTTTTCACCACGACGATTATTCTGGCAATTTTGGCGGGCTATACCACTGAACCGGCATCCATTGTGGATGAAGTGTTGCAACAAGCACCGGCACAGCCATCTGGCCCAAGTGTGCCAACAGATCAATAACCACCGATCTAACGCTATTCATTTGACCGTGTGATCGCGCCTGATCGCCCGCCCGTTGGCATTGCTGGTGTTTTGCAATGTCAAGGGGATCAATTTTATTTTATTCGCGCATGAGCGCATTTTTGGACTTACCAATAGCGCGTTGTTCGGTTAAGTAATATGTCCATGCCTCGATATATTTTCATCACTGGTGGTGTGGTTTCCTCACTTGGTAAAGGCCTTGGTGCGGCGGCGCTGGCTGCCCTGTTGCAGGCGCGCGGTTATTCGGTGCGTTTGCGCAAACTTGATCCTTATTTGAATGTTGATCCGGGCACTATGTCACCAACCCAACATGGCGAGGTGTTTGTAACTGATGACGGGGCCGAAACTGATTTGGACCTTGGGCATTACGAGCGGTTTACTGGGGTACATGCCAAACGGACTGATAATGTTACGACCGGACGCATCTATTCCGACGTGCTGGCCAAAGAACGGCGCGGGGATTATCTAGGCGCGACCATACAAGTGATTCCGCACGTCACTGATGCCATCAAAGAATTTGTGTTATCAAATCATGATGGTGAAGATTTTATTTTATGTGAAATTGGCGGCACGGTTGGTGATATTGAATCTCTGCCATTTCTTGAGGCTATCCGTCAGATTGGCAACGAGCTTGGCCGTGACGCCACCTGTTTTCTGCATGTTACCCTGATCCCCTATATTGCGGCCGCGGGAGAGCTGAAAACCAAACCAACCCAGCATTCAGTAAAAGAATTACAGTCGGTTGGTATTCAACCTGATATTTTATTATGCCGTACCGAACACCCGTTGCCGGATGATCAGCGCGCGAAAATCGGGTTATTTTGTAATATCCGAGAATCAGCGGTGGTGCTGGCGCGTGATGTCAGTAATATCTATGAAGTGCCGCTATCATACCACAATGAGGGGTTGGACCGTGAAGTGGTCAGGCATTTTGGGTTGCCAGCCACCACCCCGGATCTCAGCGCTTGGACACGGATTTGCGATACCGTGGCAAACCCAGAAGGGGAAGTGTCAATTGCGATCGTTGGCAAATACACCAGTTTACAAGATTCGTATAAGTCTTTGGGTGAAGCGTTGGTGCATGGTGGTATTGCCAATGGCGTGAAGGTCAATATCGAATGGATTGATTCTGAACTGTTTGAACAAGAAGATGCGGCGGTAGAGGCATTGCATCATGTCAGCGGTATTTTGGTGCCGGGTGGGTTTGGCGAGCGTGGGTCTGAAGGTAAAATCCGTGCGGTGCGTTTTGCTCGTGAACAAAATATCCCCTATTTTGGTATTTGTTTTGGCATGCAAATGGCGGTTTTGGAAACTGCGCGCAATCTAGCTGGGTTGACCGGCGCTGGATCAAGCGAATTTGGTGAACCAGACATCCCGCTGGTAGGTCTTATGACGGAATGGATCGTTGGCAACGAAACCCAACAGCGTAGTGCGGCAGATGATTTGGGCGGTACGATGCGTCTTGGTGCCTATGAATGCCGGCTAGAGTCTGGGTCACTGGCCAACCAGATTTACGGACAAGATGTGATCCATGAGCGTCATCGTCACCGCTATGAAGTCAATATTGCATACCGTGAGGCGCTTGAGTCTGCCGGTATGAGAATATCTGGCTTGTCACCAGATGGCAGATTGCCGGAAATTGTCGAGCGCGCTGATCACCCGTGGTTTGTCGCGGTGCAATTCCACCCCGAATTAAAGTCAAAGCCATTTGACCCGCATCCGCTTTTTACCGGGTTTGTCGCCGCCGCGATGGAACAGTCACGGCTTGTCTAGCGGCGCGATGAAAAAGAGGTGAGGGCCGTGCAACAAATCGTCATTACAAATCAAAAATCCGGCACTGGTAAACAAGTTGTTTGCGGCGGCGGGGCACCACTTATGCTTATCGCCGGGCCGTGTCAGATTGAAAGCTTGGATCACGCGCTGTTTTGTGCGGAAAAGCTCAAAACCATGGCGGCGCAAGCTGGCATGGGATTTGTCTATAAATCATCCTATGACAAAGCAAATCGCACCTCGGCGAAGACCGCTAGAGGTGTGGGGATTGATGCTGGTTTAGATATTCTAGCCCGAGTCAAGGCCGCATTAGATGTGCCGGTTTTGACCGATGTACATAGCGCAGACCAATGTTCTGTAGCCGCTGAAGTCGCTGATATTATTCAGATTCCAGCCTTTTTATGTCGTCAGACCGATTTGCTGGTTGCGGCGGCGCACACTGGGGCCGTGGTCAATATCAAAAAGGGCCAGTTTTTGGCGCCGTGGGACATGGAACATGTTGCCGCCAAAGTGTCGGGTGCTGGCAATGACCGTATTTTGCTGACTGAACGGGGCACGTCATTTGGCTATAACACGCTGGTATCGGATATGCGCGGGTTGCCAACTATGGCGTCTTTCGGCTTTCCGGTGATTTTTGATGCCACTCATTCGGTTCAGCAACCTGGCGGGCGCGGTGCTAGTTCAGGGGGGCAACGCGAATTTGTGCCGGTTTTGGCACGCGCGGCGGTGGCTGTTGGTGTTGATGGGTTGTTTATGGAAAGTCATGAAGACCCAGACAATGCACCCTCAGACGGGCCAAATATGGTGCCGCTTGATGAAATGCCGCAAATATTGCAAACACTGATGCGGATTGAATTTGCGCGTCAGGACTCAAGTCACTGATTTTTAATATAATTTGGCAATGGTT
>CAJWSS010000022.1:0-15492 GCA_913045915.1 uncultured Alphaproteobacteria bacterium
AGGGTTAAGGGACCGGGCCAAAAGCAATCGGCCAAAATAGTCGCAAAATCAGTCTTAACGCCAAGCTGAAATGCCGTTTGACACGTGGCGACATGGCTGATCAGCGGGTTAAAATTTGGCCGGTTTTTCGCCTGGAAAATCCCGGCCACCGCATTGCCATCGCAAGCATTGGCACCGAGGCCGTAGACTGTTTCAGTGGGAAATGCCACCAAACCACCAGCCGCCAGAATGTCACTGGCACGGCGGAGGCTGGCATCTGAAATGGCGATGATGTCGGTCATGTCGGGGCTGAATTACCTGTATACGGGCCATCTTATGGATGGGATTAATAAAACGCTGGTGAAACTATACTCGCTAAAGCTGGCATTTCACGGTAAAAATGAGACTAGCCGTAACAACGCAGGATAGCTATGCCATGTGTGGCCGATTTACAAGCACCGCATCGCCTGAAGAATTAATGCGTAAATTTGGTGTGACAATTTTGCAAAATTTACGGCCCAAATGGAATGTCGCGCCGAGCCAACAGGCACTGGTAATTGCGCGTCATGGGTTGCAAAATGAGGCTGTTATGGCGCAATGGGGGCTGCCGCCTGCATCTGCCAAACACAGTTTTTTGATTAACGCACGCGCAGAAACCGTTACAGAAAAGCCCACCTTTCGCGATGCCTTTCACCACCGTAGATGCCTTGTGGTTGCCTCTGGCTGGTATGAATGGTCAGCCCCGAAAACACCGTGGCATATACAGCTTTGTGATGGCGGGGTGATGGCGTTCGGCGGATTATTGTTTGGACCACCAGAACAGCAACGCTTCGTGATTATGACCACAAGGGCTGATGCTGGGCTTGCTGATATTCATCATCGTGCCCCGCTGGTGTTGGCCGCTAACGACTTTGATGCGTGGGTTGGCAGTGACGTGTCGGCCGCCGCCGCGCTGTTACGCCCGGCCCCGGCCACTTGGTTTAACTGGTACCGGGTCGGGGCAGATGTTGGCAAGGTCAGCCAAGATCACCCCGCATTGGTGACACCGCTCACCGAGGAAGCCTTGCGCCCGCAAGCCGCCCCGCAAGGCGATTTATTTGCTTAGATATCACCGATGGTGGCGCGTCTGACCAAAATGCCATAAATATGCCAGAGCATTAACGCCCCGGCGCCGCGATATGGCTTCCAGCCGGCTCCAAGCTGTTCCATCTGTTTGCCATTCGGCCGTTCATGCAGATTTTTCAGCCGCTTCATGCCTTCTTGCAATGCCAGATCATTGACCGGCCAGGCATCCATATCGCCAAGCGCAAAGAGCCGAAAATTATCGGCGGTCCAAGCGCCGATACCGCGTATTTCAATAAGGCGCTTTTGTACGTCATCGCCAGAAAGCTGATGCAACGCGTCTAAATCCAGCCGCCCGGATGTGACCTCATCTGCAATGCCAATCAGATATTCGGCTTTACGGCGTGATAAGCCGGCTTGCATCACCTGTTCGACGGGCATCGCGGCAATGATATCTGGGTTTTGGATATTCTGGTCCTGCATTCGGTGCCAAATGGCGGTGGCGGCGGCACGGGAAATTTGCTGGCCGATGATAGACCGGGCCAGCGTGTCAAAATTCGCCGGAAGCGAGCGGTCTGCGGGCGGTCCAAATTTTTTGACTGCATCCGCAATATCTGGATCAAGCGCCGCCAGCTGGTCGAGCGCCCCACCGGATCTTAAAAGTTTGTCCTGCATAATCGTCATGCTGGATAAACTAGCATAAATCATTCTATAATTGGTTGGCGAAAAATACATGCTGTCAGCATAGAGTGCCGGTCTGGTCGTGATGTTGTTGGTTAAACAGCGCAGTATAAACAGTCAAACACAAACAGATGAGATGCCATATGCGGGTTTGGGATTTACCGCTTCGAATATTTCACTGGGGCTTGGTGATTGCGATCATTGGCGCGGTGGGGTCAGCCAAAGCTGATGTGATGTGGTTGCATGAACGATTTGGGCTGACCGTCATGGGGCTTGTGGCGTTTCGGGTCGTTTGGGGATTTATGGGTGGCTATTACGCACGGTTCAGCCAGTTTTTGACACCGCCGCGCACAGCCTTGGCTGGCATTTACCAACTGCTGAAGCCGCAAAGCCACCCCATGGCTGGTCATAGCGCCGCGGCAGGTTATGCGGTTGTCGGCCTGCTTGCTGTGTCTGCCTATCAGGCCCTGACTGGCAGTGTGTCGAATGATGATGTTCTGTTTGATGGGCCGTTGGCACATTTGATGCCGGGGTGGAGCAATCTTGCCAGCGATCTTCATGACGGTGGAGAGCCAGTGTTGTTTTTTATGGTGGCACTGCATATTGGGGCCATTTTAATTTATAAATATGTGAAAAAACAGAATCTTACCATGGCTATGCTACATGGCCGTGCGGCCCATGATGTGGCGGCAACATCGCCAAAAGATGGCGGTATTTCTGCCATGCGTACGCTGTGTGGGGTGGTGTTATTGGTTGGGTGCGTGCTGGCCGCCAATGCCCTGACATTGTTGCGACCAGCGCTTTTTTAGGCACTCAATCAAGTATGATACCGGGCCTAATCCTTAAAATTGTCATGACAGGATTTACAGGTACCGCCCAGCTGTTTTAAAGCGCCAATGGTGGCTGATACATCGCCGGTTTTGGCGGTGCTGATCAATGTCAGAGCCGCTTTTTCATTGGCGGATGCGCGGCTTTTAAAACCATCAAAATCCATCCAAATATCAGCGCGCGCCTTGGTATCGCCCATGTCACTGTTTTCTGGAAAATAGTCGGGCATCACCCGCGCCCAATCGGCAATGGTTGTCGCTTGGGTGATCGCCGCGTCAAAATCGCCGCCACCCAGCGCCGCATTAATGGCTTTCATCGCCGCTGCATTGGCTTTGAAATTGGCTTTCCGTTCGGCGATCACATCCGCTTTTGCGATAAGGCTACCGAAGATCAAAACAGAAAAAATCGTCAGCCCAATAGCTGATCGCAACTTCAAGATAGATAGTGCCCGCATGGATAAGCCTTTCTCTTGCGTGACTTGCCTTATATAGGACATGCCTTTTTCATAACCTGCCTGCCGGCTCTGATTGCCAAGCAGCGTTTGGCATAAATCATAATTGAATCAAGAAAAAAGAAAACCCGTGCTTTTGGTTGAAAACTGGTTAGGGTTTTCAATTATTTGTATTGATGCTGTTTGGCGATATGCTGGTTCATACTATGCTGGGGTATCGCCAGAATTTACAAAAAAAGCACCCACGTTTTTAAACGAATGAGAGCCAGTCCTATGCCGCGTTCACTCGTCATACCGCGTTCACTTGTTGGGGTGGCTCTCAGCCTATCGGCTGTCATTTTTGGCGTGCTGACAGGTATTCTGGTGAAAAAACTCAGCCCCGATGTCACCCTTGTGACAACATTATTCTATCGGTTCTTATTTTCTTTGCCGATTTTATTTGCTGTTGCCATCTATAGCCGGGGACGGGCATGGCTTCAGATCAACCAGCGTAAAACCATGTGTTTGCGGGTCGTTTTTGGGTTTTGCGGCATCATGTTCTGGTTTTTATCTTTGCGGAACATGCCATTTGGTCTGGCGACCACTTTATTTCAAAGTTCGGTGATTTTTATCACATTGATGTCGCCTTTTCTGCTTGGTGAAAAAGTTGGAATTTATCGGTGGAGTGCGGTGATTGCGGGGCTGTCTGGTGTTGTGATCATCACCAACCCGTTTTCCGGTGCGATGACGGCGGCCGTACTATATGGGGTAGGGGCCGCCCTTGCCGGTGCGGTGCTATCAATTTTGTTACGCCGCCTCGGCAAGAAGGATTCGCCGATTTCGGTAGCCTGTTGGTATAATGCCAGCGGTTTTGTGGCTTTGTCGGTCATTGTGCTTATTGTCCCTAGCCAGTTTCATGCGGTCAGTCAGCCTGTGCTCATGGACCTTATTTTTCTTGGTGTGATTGGCGCTGGCATGCAAATTGTCTTGACCTCAGCCTATCGCTATTCTGATGCTGTTGTGGTGGCATCAATGCGCTACCTGCAAATGCCGCTGTCTGGCGTTGTAGGGTATGTTGTCTTTGCTGAAACCATGAGTGTGAACGAAATTTTCGGGGCGTTGGTGATCATTAGCAGTTGTTTGGTAATCGCGTGGCGTGAATTGGTGCGCGCGCGCGAAGTGAACCAGCCCGGCATCTAAATAGAGATTGCTGGCAGGCTGATCTTGCCAAGTTTTAGCTATTCTCTATAAACAGACCAGCACATATTCACCGCCGGATTAACGAGGCAACATGACATGAACAAAATCATCATCCGAATTATGGGCGAATCCGATATCGTTGATGTTGTGATGCAGTCGGCAGATGCGCCAAAAAATCCGCTGATTGATGGCCATGATGATCAGGACAAAATCAATCTTTTGGGCCATTGGATGGATCAGGACCGCGGTGCGGCGCTGGCCGCGGACGCAGATCATTTTGCCGCAATGGGCATCATTGCCAGCGAATTTATCGCGCAGCATCCGCTGTTTAAATCATCTGAAACGGGTGCCAATTTTTTTCTGCTGACAATTTTGCGCGAAAAATGGCCGGTTGGGTCAAAGGCCAAATTCAAAATCCTTGCTGACCGGGTCGGGGCTGACCATACCTATCTGGCGGTGCCGTGCGGTGCTGTTAAAATTGACGCGCTTGATGACGCGGCCAGTTTGAAAGAGGCTGAAACCCAGCAATTAGCTGCGACCCTTGCCTTTTATAAAGCCAATCGCAAACGCTTTGCCAATAGCAGTGCGGTGCAAGGCCTGATCAAACAAGCCTAACGCGCTAATTCAGGCAGATTTTTAAAAAATTCCAGCGACTCTGCATTGGCGAGTGCTTCGGTGTTTTTTATCGGCCGCTGATGCACAAGATCGCGCACCGCCAGTTCGGTGATTTTGCCAGATCTGGTGCGTGGAATATCAGGCACAGAAATGATCACTGCCGGCACATGCCGCGGGGTAGCACCATGACGGATGCTGGATTTAATGCTGTCTTTTAACGCATCATCAAGGACATGGCCGTCAGCCAATTTGACAAACAAAATAATGCGGACATCATCCTGCCAGTTTTGTCCAATCACAAGGGCTTCTTGAACGCCCTCAAAGGCTTCGACCTGGCGGTAGATTTCAGCTGTGCCGATGCGGACCCCGCCCGGGTTCAAGGTGGCATCAGACCGCCCATGAATGATGGTGCCGCCGGCTTGCGTCAGCGTTGCCCAATCACCATGCCGCCAAACATTGGGAAAATGTTCAAAATAGGCGGCTTTATAGGCGCTACCCGTTGGATCGTTCCAGAATTTGACTGGCATTGAGGGAAAGGGCGCGGTGCAACATAATTCGCCCTGACGGTCGGTGATGCTGTTGCCGGACTCGTCAAGCACGTCAGTTTTCATCGCCAGCCCGCGTGTTTGAATTTGCCCGGCCAAAACTGGCTGTACCGGACAGCCTAAAACAAAACATGACACAATATCTGTGCCACCTGAAATAGAGCAAAGCTGGACATCTGGCTTGATGGCCTCATAAACAAAGGCAAATCCATCCGATGACAAGGGTGAACCAGTTGATAAAATGCTACGCAGGCTTGATAAATTAACATTGTCAGCTGGCAGAAAACCACTGTTTTTAATGGCGTCGATATATTTGGCTGAGGTGCCAAAAATAGAGATATTCTCGCTTTCCGCCAATCGCCACAATCGATCTGGCCCCGGATAGGCGGGATTGCCATCATACAGCAAAATATGCGCCTTTGATGCGAGGCCAGACACCAGCCAATTCCACATCATCCACCCGCATGTGGTAAAATAGAAAAATGTGTCGCCTGCCGTTAAATTGGTGTGTAGCCGGTGTTCTTTGATATGCTGGATCAATGTGCCACCGATCCCATGCACAATGCATTTTGGCGCGCCAGTGGTGCCGCTTGAATAGAGAATGTAAAGAGGCGCGTTGAATGGCATTCGCTGAAACTGTGTGATTGGCGTGGCGCTGGCCACTGCTTGGTCAAATAGCATGGCGTTTGGCAGACGGCTGCAATCTGCATGCGCCGACAGATACCCGATCACCAAAACCGTATCGACAGTTGGTAATTTATCGGCGAGGGCGGTTAATACATCCATCCGGTCGATGGTTTTGCCAGCATAATGATAGCCATCACAACCGATCAGAATTTTTGGTTCGATTTGGCCGAATCTATCGCATACGCCTTGCAAACCGAAGTCTGGCGAACAGCTGGAAAATACCGCACCAAGGCTGGCCGTTGCCAGCATGGTGATGACAGCTTCGATGCAATTTGGCGTATAGGCCGCTACGCGGTCCCCCGGGGTCACGCCATGGCCCTGTAACCAGCCGGCAAGTGCCAAAACCTGCTGTTTCAATTCGGCGCGGGTAAGGCGGGTGATGCGGCCATCTTCACCATGGGCAGAAATAGCCAGTCGATCATCAGCATCTGCCAGCAGATTTTCAGCAAAATTTATCTGGGCATCTGGAAAGAATTCTGCGCCAGGCATTTTGTTCGGGTTGGCAAGAATTCGGCCGCCTTTATCGCCGATAATGCCATGCCAGTCCCATAAAAGATCCCAAAATTCGGGCATGTGATCAACCGACCATTGCCAAAGTGATTGAAAATCCTGATGCCAGTAAAATTGCGTTTTTTCCTGCACAAAAGACGCAAAATCGGTCACCTCTGCCTTGTCAATTTGCACCTGTGTTGGTGTCCACAAACATGTGCCAGAGACAATTGGTGAGGAAGAGGACGCCATTATACACCCAATCTTGTTGTTTCATTCTTTATGCTGGCCAATGTTATGACAAATATGGCCAAGGCCAGATTATCGCCTGATGATTTTTCGCGCTAGTCTATCATTGGCGCGCAATCAGTCAAAAGGACTATATCCCTGTATAGTAGCAAGCGCGGCGCCAATTTGTTAATTATTAATAAATGGTTAATTGGCAGTAAATTGCTGGTTAAAACTGCCGGTGCACAGCCGTTGTCACGATGAAAAACGGTGGCGTGCGTGCATTTTTTGAAATTCTCTCGCCCGGTGCTGATAAACCGCGCGCCCGCGATAAGGCAAAGGTAAATATGGATCAAACCACCAAAACACATATCCGGAATTTAATGTCAGGTCTGGCGCAGACACAACCAAAGGTGCTTGATTACCCGGTTCAGGAACTGGCGGCCAGCCGCTGGATGAGTGGTAGCTATGATCATTTTATTGTGCAAATTGAATTACTGCATCATCGCAATGAGGCGGTGCTGTATAGCTGTCTGGCCCGTGATGGTAGCGGTCCATTGAAAACACCATTTCTGACAATGCTAATGCTTGAAGACACCATTGCTTATGCGCAGGCCCCCTATGGCATTTGTTCAGGTGCGGCGACAGTGACCATGTTCAAATTTATTGATTTAACAAATATGACAGCCGCCAAGCTTGCGCAGATCATTGCAAATTTCACCAATTTAAATGCGGTCATTTTTGCTGATTATCTTGAAAGTGATGTGTCTTCAGCCTTGTATCAGCAAGCTGATCTTGTCTAGTCAGCCGAGAATGCGACAGGGCTTGCTGGCTGATATTTCGTAAAACCACCTTGAACTGAGGTGCTGACTGCGCCACAAATAAACCAAGGCCGCATACTGGCCGTTTCATTCTAGCACTTGGTGGTGGCTATGGCACAAACAGGCTCATCTTACGATTATGATCTCATTGTCATTGGCGCGGGGTCAGGCGGCGTGCGGGCTGGACGAATTGCCGCCGGGCATGGGGCACGCGTTGCCGTGATTGAGGGGGACCGCCCCGGTGGTACATGTGTGATCCGCGGTTGTGTGCCGAAAAAACTCTTGATGTACGGGGCGGCTTTTTCGTCTGATGTTGAAGATGCACGCGGATTTGGCTGGCAGATAGATGAGATGCCATCGCATGACTGGCCGGCCTTGATTGCGGCCAAAAATGCCGAGCTTGACCGGCTAGAAGCAATCTATCGGTCTTTGTTGAAAAATGCCGGGGCCACGTTGATCACCGGATGGGCAAAGATCAGCGGTCCGCATGAAGTCACTGTTGATGGGACATCCTATAGTGCTGAAAAAATTTTGGTGGCGGTTGGCGGCCTGCCTCATATTGTTGATACACCGGGCCTTGCCGACCACGCCATAACATCGAATGAAGCACTTGACCTTGCCCAGTTCCCAGATGAAATTCTGGTGTATGGTAGTGGCTATATAGCGCTGGAATTTGCCGGTATTTTTAACGGGTTTGGCGCTAAAACCCATCTTGTATACCGCAGTGATTTGCCGTTGCGCGGCTTTGACGAGGATGTGCGTGCGCATATTGCGGTGGCGTTGAAAGACCGCGGCATCATCCTGCATAGCGGGTCTGTGATCGATGACGTGACCGCCACTGACGGGCGCAAACAAGTAACGCTCAGTTCTGGTGCCAGTTTGTCAGTCGACCAAGTGATGGCGGCCACTGGGCGGCGGCCAAACACCGCCGGGTTGGGACTTGATGCGGTGGGTGTGACAACGGGCCAACAAGGTGAAATCATTGTTGATGCTGAATCGCGTACATCTGTTCCTAGTATTTTTGCCATTGGTGATGTGACCAACAGGATTAATCTGACACCAGTTGCGATTGCTGAAGGACACGCTTTTGCTGATAGTGAATTTGGAGGCAAGAAGCGCATTGCAGATCATACAAATGTGGCTTCGGCTGTTTTCAGCCAGCCGCCCATTGCCTCGGTTGGAATGACTGAGGCAGAGGCAGAGGCCGCGTGTGAGTCGATAACCGTTTTTACCAGCGGGTTTCGGGCGATGAAAAACACCATCTCTGGTCGCGGTGAAAAGACATTCATGAAATTGATTGTCGATCGTGCGAGTGACCGTGTGGTAGGGGCCCATATGCTGGGGCCTGATTGCGGAGAAATTATGCAAGGCATTGCGGTCGCGATAAAGGCCGGGGCAACGAAAGCAGATTTTGATGCCACCATTGGTATCCACCCGACTGCGGCTGAAGAATTTGTGACGATGCGAACCGCACGGTCGTAAGCCTCTGGTTTGCGTGGCAATCGGCCAAAAATGCTTGAAAAATAACAACAGATCCGCAATATTACCGCTGCTTACCCACAGCTGTCATTTCGGCCGTTTTGTGACGGTATGCTGTATAAAGGATCAGTCTCTATGACATGGCAACCAAATAGCTGGCGTTCATTCCCCATTTGCCAAGTGCCTGAATATCCAGATGCACAACGGCTTCACGCGGTTGAAGAGATGCTCGCCTCACGCCCCCCGCTGGTATTTGCGGGTGAGGCACAGAGCCTGCAACAGCGTCTTGGTGCGGTTGCCAATGGCGAAGCCTTCTTGTTACAGGGTGGTGATTGCGCCGAGAGTTTCGCTGAATTTTCAGCCAATAATATTCGTGACAGTTTTAAAGTACTGTTGCAGATGGCGGTTGTGTTGACGTACGGCGCATCAATGCCCGTTGTCAAAATTGGCCGTATGGCCGGACAGTTTGCCAAGCCGCGGTCGGCCCCGACCGAAGTGATTGACGGCGTTGAATTGCCAAGTTACCGCGGCGATATGATCAACGGCATGAGCTTTAGTGAAGATGAGCGCATACCTGACCCACGCCGGTTGTTGCGTGTGTACGAGCAATCATCAGCTACGCTGAATCTATTGCGCGCTTTTGCGCAAGGTGGGCTGGCTGATCTTACAAAAGTGCATAGTTGGGTCACTGATTTTCTGAAAGATACGCCGGAAACACAGCGGTTTGAAGCGCTGGCCGAACGAATTGAAGAAGCGCTGAATTTTATGAAGGCCTGCGGTATCACGCCGGAAAATACCCGGCCACTTGCCGAAACTGAACTCTACACCAGCCATGAAGCATTGCTACTTGGCTATGAAGAAGCGCTCACCCGCCGTGACACCATCACCGAACAGCATGGATGGTATGCAACCTCGGCGCATATGGTGTGGATTGGGGACAGAACCCGCCAGCCCGATGGTGCGCATGTTGAATATATGCGCGGGATCGCAAACCCGATTGGGTTGAAATGTGGCCCATCACTTGATCCTGATGAATTGGTGCGGCTGATTGAAATTTTGAACCCGGATAATATCGCCGGGCGCCTCACATTGATTGCGCGGATGGGTGCTGACAAGGTGCGGACCGGTTTGCCGCCTTTGCTTAAGGCTGTGCAGAAGTCAGGCGCGAAAGTTGTCTGGTGCTGTGACCCGATGCATGGCAATACCATCAAGGCGAGTTCCGGTTATAAAACACGCCGGGTGGATGATGTTATGGCCGAAGTCACCGGGTTTTTTGATGCACATGACGATGTTGGCACCTATCCGGGCGGTGTGCATTTTGAAATGACCGGCCAGAATGTAACCGAATGTGTTGGCGGCGTTGTCGATGTGACTGAAGCCAGCCTCGGCGATCGCTATCATACGCATTGTGATCCACGTTTGAACGGCGCACAATCATTGGAATTGGCCTTTTTGCTGGCTGATTTGTTAAAGCGCCGGCGTGGTGAACGGTCGGTTTTGTCCGAGGCAGTCTAACATCTTTCCCGCCCCTGTCTGCTGTCGGCTAGCAGTGGGCAGTGTCGACAAGCAATGGCATAAGGTAGCCAGATGGCAAAATTTGCAACGAGTGGGCCAACGCCGGATCAACAACCGAGCCTGACCGACACATATTTCAAACATACCCGTCATATTGTTCAGGCACATGGCGATTGTGAAGTTACCTATGCGGTGTTTATGCGGCGTCCGGTGACCTTTGCCGGGCAGTTGGCGATTGATTGGATCACTGCAATGGCGGCGGCGCGGCAGGCCGAATTAAAAATTGAACAGCTCTATGTCGAAGGGGCGTGGATTGGTGCTGGTGAACCGATTTGTTATATCACCGGCCCATTTTCGGTGCTGGTGGATCTTGAAACAATTTTTCTGCAACGGCTAGGGCCGGCCTGTGTGGCGGCGTATAACGCCTATAACATGTGTATTGAACTGCCCGATGTTGCGTTTTTGGCCATGGATGCGCGCCATTGTGCCGGTGGTGAAATGGCTGAATTGATGGCTTATGGCGCATCTGTTGGGTCAAAAAAGGCGCAGGCAAAGACTGGCGCCGTTGGTTTTGTCGGATGTGCGGCAGACGCCACAGCACATTTTTTCGGCAAAGAGAAAGGCGCTGGCACTATGCCGCATGCGTTGATTGGTTATGCCGGGTCAACAGTGCGCGCCGCCGAATTATTTCATCAGACCATCCCTGATGCGCCGTTGACCGTTTTGGTTGATTATTTTGGCACTGAAATTACCGATGCTTTGGCAGTAGCAACACGGTTTAAAGATCTTGCCGCTGCTGGTCAGTTGTCAGTGCGGGTGGACACGCATGGCGGCCGCTATGTCGAGGGGCTGGATACACAATCATCCTATGCGGTTCTTGAACGCAATGTGCCGGGGGCGTTACGCGGCTATCGCACCGATGATGAGTTGCGCTTATTGCTTGGCACCGGGGTGAGCGCGGCGGCGATTTGGCATCTTCGTGAACAGCTTGATAAACATGGATTTGAAAACGTTAAAATCGTTGCGTCGAGCGGGTTTGGGCCGGATAAATGCCGGGTGTTTGCCTTGGCGAATGCACCGGTCAATGTGATTGGCACTGGCTCATTTCTGCCACAAGTTTGGTCGGAAACTTACGCAACGGCTGATGTTGTTGCCTATGATGGTCAGCCACGGGTAAAGGTCGGACGCGAATTTTTGATCCGCAAATAAGAAGGTTAGAGCGTTTATGACGAAATCATTTGCGATCGCGCTGGCACAGCTCAATCCACGTCTTGGAGATGTGGCAGGCAATATCGACCGGCTGGCAAAGGCGCGCATTGAAGCTGCCAAAAATGACGCGGCGGTGATTGTCACCCCGGAAATGTATTTGTCGGGCTATCCATGCGATGATTTGGTGCTACGTGATGATTTTATGCGTGATGTCGCGGCCGGTATAGACCGGCTTGCCACCATCACCGCTGATGGTGGTCCAGCCATCATTGTCGGAGCACCTCACGCTGAAAATGGCCATATTTTCAACGCGGTCTTCGTGCTTGATGACGGCAAGAAAATTGCCCGCCGTGACAAAGTCAATCTGCCAAATTATGGCGTATTTGATGATAAACGCAATTTCACCGCTGGCGGTATGCCGGGGCCGGTGATGCTGCGTGGAATCAAATTTGGCTTACCGATTTGTGAAGATATCTGGCAAGCTGATGTGGCTGAATGCCTGCAGGAATCGGGGGCTGATATTTTGCTGGCGTTAAATGCCTCTCCTTTTGACAGTGCTAAACCTGAACGCCGTATGTCAACAGCTGTGGCCCGTACCGTTGAAACTGGATTGCCGTTGATTTACGTCAATATGGTTGGCGGGCAGGACGAACTTGTCTATGACGGGGCGTCATTTGCGTTAAATGCGGATGGTAGTCTTGCCAGTCATTTACCAAGTTTTTCCGAGACTGTTCTTCAGGTTCAACTCTCGGAAACGGCCGGACATATCCAGCTAAACGGACAAATAACGCCGCCAGATGAAGGCATGCAGGCCCTGTACCGGGGCGTCATGTTGGGGCTTCGTGACTATGTCCATAAAAATGGGTTTCCGGGGGTTGTCCTAGGATTGTCCGGCGGCATTGATTCGGCTCTCGTGGCGGCGCTTGCTGTGGATGCATTGGGCGCCGATCAGGTGCAGGCGGTGATGATGCCATCAGCCTATACCAGCCAGACCAGCCTTGATGATGCCACCGCCTTGGCTAAAAATTTGGGCATTCGGCTAGACGACATATCGATTGTGCCCGGCATAAAGGCTCTGACTGAGATGTTGGCTAAACAATTTGCCGGAACTGAAACGGGTATTGCTGAAGAAAATATCCAGTCACGATTGCGTGGCTTGGTGCTGATGGCGATTTCTAACAAACATGGGTCTATGGTGTTGGCGACTGGCAATAAATCTGAATATGCGGCCGGCTATTCCACATTATATGGCGACATGTGCGGTGGCTTTGCTCCGTTAAAAGATATTTGGAAGGTAGATGTGTTTCGATTGTGCAGATGGCGCAACCAAGCCCTGCCGCGTGGTGCCGCTGGTCCAGACGGCGAGATCATCCCCGACCGGATTATCACCAAACCACCAACTGCCGAATTAAGGCCTGATCAAAAAGACACCGACTCCTTGCCGCCTTATGAACGTTTAGATGCGATTATGGCGGCCTTATGTGAAGAAATGGCGGATATTGATATGATTGTGGCGCGCGGCTTTGACCGTGACGAGGTCAGCCGTGCCAGCCAGCTTTTATTCCGCGCCGAATATAAACGCTTTCAAGCGGCGCCTGGGCCAAAAATGACGCCGGTGGCGTTTGGCCGTGATCGCCGCTTGCCCTTGACCTCGGCGTTCAATCCGAACAGAAATGCCGGATCGTGATTTGACATGCACACCCGGTTTATGACCATGATGGAGCGAATATGAGTTCAGTCAAAGTCCGTTTTGCGCCAAGTCCGACTGGCCGACTTCATGTTGGTAATTTACGGACGGCACTGGTGAATTATCTTTTTGCGCGCAAACATGGCGGCAGTTTCATGTTGCGCATTGATGATACCGATGAAGAAAGGTCATCTGCCGAATTTGAAACCGCCATCAGAGACGATCTGAACTGGATGGGGATGGGCTGGGATTGTGAAGACCGGCAATCATCACGTTTAAAGAGGTATGATGAAGCGTTAGCACAGCTGGTGCAGGCTGGCCGTGCTTATGCGTGTTATGAAACGCCGGATGAATTGTCACTCAAGCGCAAGGCCCAATTGTCGGCTGGACGCCCGCCTGTTTATGACCGCGCTGGATTGAAATTAACCGATCAGGAAAAAGCAAAATTAGAAGCTGACGGGCGCCGGCCCCATTGGCGCTTTTTGCTGAATGATGCCGAGGTCAGCTGGCATGATATGGTGCGCGGTGATGTTGCCTATCACATGTCCAGCTTGTCAGACCCGGTATTGATGCGTGAAGATGGACGGGTGATCTATACGCTGGCATCGGTGGTTGATGATATTGACCATGGCATCACCCATATCATCCGCGGCGAGGACCATGTCACGAATTCAGCCGCGCAAATACAGCTTTTTGAAGCCTTGGGCAGCTCTGCCCCGATGATGGGGCATGTGGCCTTGCTTGCGGGTGCTGACGGTGAAGGTTTATCGAAACGGCTGGGCAGCCTGTCGATTGGCGCGTTGCGACAAGATGGGATAGAGCCGGTGGCCATTGCCAGTTTGCTGGCCCGTATCGGCACCGCCGATCCAGTTGTGCCGCAACGTCAATTAGCGGCAGTAATCGATAGTTTTGACCTTGGTAAATTTGGCCGGGCAACAGCAAAATTTGACCCGTCTGAGCTTGCCAAGCTTAACAGTCAAATTGTGCAGGAACTTGATTTTGCCGATGTTGAAACGCGGCTTGCTGATAGCGGCGTGACAGGTGATGCACAATTTTGGCTAGCGGTGCGGGGCAATCTGGCAACGGTAGATGAAGCGCGGGTCTGGTGGGATATCTGTACACAGCCGCTTACACCGGTCATTGACGCACCGACGGTTACAAATGCGGCGGCGGCATTATTGCCAGCGGGTGATCTGGACAGCGCCATATGGTCGTCTTGGACAAAATCAATCGCCGCTGAAACCGGGGTGAAGGGAAAAGGCTTGTTTATGCCGCTTCGTCTGGCTTTGACAGGCCGGGATGCTGGCCCAGAAATCGCACCTTTATTGGCCATTATGGGCCGCGAGCGGGTGATCAGAAGATTGCAAGGCGATACCGCATGAGGGTGATGCAACTTTACAATACTCTGACGCGGCAAAAACAACCGTTTATCCCGATTGATCCATCGCATGTGCGTGTCTATGCCTGCGGCCCCACTGTTTATGGGCGCATTCATGTTGGAAATGCGCGGCCAATTGTGGTGTTTGATGTGTTGGTACGGGTATTGCGCCGGCTCTATGACCGCGTCACCTATGTGCGCAACATCACCGACGTTGATGATAAAATTAACGAACGCGCCGCGACAAATGGACAGTCGATTACAGATTTATGTGCCGAAACCATTGTAAGTTTTCATGCTGATACCGCCGCCCTAGGGGCTGAACCCCCGGATGTTGAACCGCGGGCCACGCATCATATTGACGAGATGATTGCGATGATCTCTTTGTTGATTGACAAGGGGCACGCCTATGTCGCTGATGGGCATGTCTTGTTTCAAGTGTCCACCATGGACAATTATGGGGCGCTGTCAAAACGCAGTATGGACGATATGATCGCTGGTGCCCGTGTTGAGGTTGCCCCCTATAAACGCGCAGCTGAAGATTTTGTCTTGTGGAAGCCGAGTGCGCCCGAACAACCCGGGTGGGACAGCCCATGGGGGCGTGGGCGGCCGGGCTGGCATATTGAATGTTCGGCGATGGCAAAAACCTATCTTGGTGA